>DATLYY010000073.1 GCA_035574275.1 Verrucomicrobiia bacterium | reverse complement strand
AATAGAGCTGCCCGCCCCGCCAAAAGGCGATTTTTCCGGGGAGTTTCATTCCCGCGGCCTGGCTTTCGATTTGGGAAAGAATCGTGGGCTGGGTGTCGGCGGGAGTTACCCGCGGGTCGCCGCCGGGCGATGAAGGAATCAAAGGACTGGGCAGATTTTGATTCAGCTTTTGATTGTTGTTGGCCGCCGCTGTTTGAGTCTCCGACTTTTTCCCACAGGCGACAAAAAGCAGCACCCCTAATAAAAGAACCCTGAACTTCATTTCTCCATCCTTGGCAAGGTAATGTTCCGTTGCGCTTGATATTTTCCCCTCTTATCCTTATACGAAACTTGGCACAATTCGTCCGATTCCAAAAAGAGAATCTGGGCGATTCCCTCGTTGGCGTAGATTTTGGCCGGAAGGGGGGTGGTGTTGGAAATCTCCAATGTGGCGTGCCCCTCCCATTCCGGCTCGAAGGGGGTGACGTTGACGATGATGCCGCAGCGGGCGTAGGTCGATTTTCCCAGACAAACGGTCAAGACGGAGCGGGGAATTTTGAAATACTCCACGGTGCGGGCCAAGGCAAAGGAATTGGGGGGAATCAGAATGTACGGCGCTTTTACCTTGACCAGGGACTGCGGGTCGAAGGCCTTGGGATCCACGATGGATGAATTCACGTTGGTGAAAATCATAAACTCGTCCGCCACGCGGATGTCGTAACCGTAGGAGGAAAGGCCAAAGGAAATCTTTCCCTTCCGCACCTGCCGGTCGGCGAAGGGGACGATCATCCGGTGCTTTTGGGCCATTTCCTTTATCCATCGGTCGCTTTTAATCGGCATCTATTTTCCTTCTGTCCAAGTTTTTGGTTCCAATTGAGCAGGCGAATATAAGCGGGGGACCGGTGGGTGTCAAAGGCATCAATAACGGTTTTGAAGGGAATTCGACGGGATTATTCTACTACTTTTCCAAGCCGACTTTTCTAAGCAACGCAGTAAAGCGCAGGTCGTCGCGGAGCGGGTCGACGTGGGGATCGACTTTCAAGAAAACCAGAGCCTGGGACCGTTCTTCAAACGCTTTTTCGAACCAATCGAAAGCCGTATCCTTGTCCCCCAGTCCAGCATAAATAGAGGCGAAATAATAGGCGGAGACATAGCGTTTCTTCTGCAGTTCCAAAAGTTCTTCCACCATGGCAAGGGCCTTTTCACGCTCGCCAGAAGTGGCGTAAGTATGGCCGAGGGAGGCAATGGTGATTGGGCTACCGGAGGAAATGGCTTTGGCTTTTTCGTATTCCTCCAATGCCTTCCCATACATCGCCTTTTCCTGGTAGGCGAACCCCATCCAAAGATGGGCCAAAAAGAAATTAGGATCCATTTCGAGCACTTTCTTAAACTGTTCAATCGCCAGGTCATACTGACGGGCATAATAATGCAGCCACCCAAGAGCAGCATTGATGATGAGGGAAAGCGGATCCAGTTCCAGGGCTTTTCTCATCCGGGCAAACCCTTCTTCCGTACGCCCCATGCTCAAAAGAAAAGTGCCATAAAATTGGTTGGCCGATGCATAGTTGGGGTTTAACTGGAGGGCCCGCTGGTAATCCTTTTCTGCGCCGCTCCAGTTCCAGTCGTGGTAATGCCGGGCGTAGGCCAGGGCAGGATACGCTTCGGCCAAATTTTCGTCAATTTCAAGGGATTTCAAAGCTGCCGCCCGAGCTTTGGGAAATGCCTCCTTGGGCGGCAGCATGCTGTAGAAGCCGAGCATATTGTAGGAATCCGCCAGTCCGGCATAGGCCAACGCGTAAAGCGGGTCTTTCTGAATTGCCTGCTCAAAGAAGCGTATTCCTTTCCAAATACTTTCCTCTGTCCGTTTGTTCCACCAGTAGCGCCCCTTGAGGTAGGACTGGAAGGCTTCCGGATCCTGGGTCGGGCGCTGCTTCAAATCTTTCTCCTCGTTGGGGGAAAGCGTGAGCCGCAAAGCGCCGGTGATTTCCCCCGCCACTTTTTCCTGAATGTCGAAAACGTCTTCCATGGTACCGCGGTACTTTTCGGCCCAGAGGTGTGAATCCTGCACGGCATCGATAAGTTGGGCGGTGATGCGCAAATCGTTTCCCTGCCGGCGGACACTCCCCTCGAGAATGAACTCCACCCCCAGTTCGCCGGCAATCTGGCGCAGGGGCTTTTTGACACCCTTGTAGCGCACAGCTGAGGTGCGGGAAATAACTTTCAGTGTGCGGATTTTGGAAAGGTGGGTGATGACCTCTTCGGTCAGCCCGTCGCTGAAATATTCGTTTTCCGGATCCGGGCTGATGTTGTCAAAAGGCAGAACGGCTATCGACTTCAAAACGGAGGCCGCCGGCACAGCCGCGCAGCAGGCCGCCTCCGCCTGTTTCAAGTCCGCAATCAACTCCTCGGCTTTTTGGTAACGGCCGGCAGGGTCTTTTTGCAGACATTTGGCAACGACGTTTTCCAATTGAAACGGAACTTCCTTTCGCATCGAACTGAGCGGTGCGGGGATTTCATTCAAAATGGCATACATCACCGCCTGTTCGTATTCTCCCGTGAACGGCTTTTGTCCCGTCAGCATCTCGTACAAGACCACCCCCAAGGACCAAAGGTCGGCCCGGTGATCCGCCGCTTCCCCGCGGAGAAGCTCGGGGGCGATGTAATTCGGCGTGCCCACCGTTTTGGATTTGGCGGAGGTGCTGTTCCCCAATAGTTTTGCCAGCCCGAAATCGACGATTTTTGCGATGCCGTCGGCCGTTATCACCACGTTGCCCGACTTGATGTCCCGGTGGACAATCCCCTGTCGGTGGGCCTTCGCCAACCCTTGAGCAATCTGGAGGGAGATGGAAATCGTTTCTTCTGTTTTCAACGGCCCCTTTTCTATTTTTTTGTTGAGCGGTTCCCCTTCGTAATACGCCATGCAGATGAAAATCTGTCCCCGCTCGGTCTGGTCGATTTCGTGGATGGTGCAGATGTTGGGATGGTCCAAAGCCGAGGCGGCCTTGGCTTCCTGAAAAAAACGTTTTTTCTGATCTTCTTCCGCTCCAAGGTGGGGTGGAAGAAATTTTAATGCCACTATACGATCCAGCCGGAGATCCTGCGCTTTGTAAACCACCCCCATGCCGCCCTCGCCGAGCTTTTCCAAAATTTTGTAATGCGAAACAGTCTGGCCGATCATCTTCCCAGGCGAGCCTTCAAGCGGGCTTTTTCGAGCAGTTCCTGAAAGCGGGGGTCGTCCCGCAAGGAATCCAGCCAGGGGTCAACCTTTAAGGTATAAAGCTCCACGTACCCCTCCCCCAGTGACTTGTTCAGCCATTCGAAGGCCGAATCCTTTTCTCCAAGCGCGGCATAGACCAAGGCTATCGAATGGGGGGAGACGATCCGTTTTTGGGAAATCTCGTTCACCTCTTCTATCGCCTCCAGGGCCTTTTTCCGTTCCCCCATCCGGGCGTATACCCTGCCCAAGTAAGCCACCCGGCTCCGGTCGCCGGTCCGTTCAATCGCCTTTTGAACTTCGGTCAAGGCCTCTTCATGCCGCCCGGTCAAGGCCAGCGCGGAACTCAAGCTTATGTAGGCGCGGGTGAAGTCGGGATCCAAATCGAGGGCCCTTCTGTATTGCTCAATGGCCCGGTCATACTGGCGGGCGAAATAGTACGAGAGCCCCAAATCCGTCTGAATCGGCATGGAGATGGGGTCCAAATCACGGGCTTTTTCCATCATGCGAATGGCTTCCTCGTTCCGCCCGGTCGCCGACAAAAGGCCGCTGTACCAGTGGTAGGTGGTGGCGTAGCTGGGATTGAGTTCGATTGACTTTTTGAACTCCTCCTCCGCTCCCTGCCAGTCATAATCGTTCATCTTCAAATAGCCCATCGAGGTATGGGCTTCCGCCAACCCCTCGTCCAGTTCCAAGGCCCGGGCGGCCGCCTCCCGGGCTTTGGGATAGACATCGTGGGGATGCCGGGCATACAAGCTCGTTTCTCCAAGCAAGGCGTAGCTGTCGGCCAGACCGGCATAAGCCAGGGCGAAACGAGGATCCTTTTGAAGGGCTTCCTGAAAGAGCGCTATCGCTTTGGTAAACCCCTCCACGGTCCGTTTGTTCCATTGGAAACGACCCTGCAAGTAAAGCTGATAGGCCTCCGTGTTCTCGGTATAGCGTTTTTTGAGCTCTTTGCTTTCCCCCGGCGTCAAATGCAGCCGCAGGGCGCCGGCAATCTCCTGGGCCACTTTTTCCTGAATGTCGAAAACGTCCTCCATCGTGCCGCGGTAGGTCTCGGCCCAGAGGTGGGCATCCTGAAAAGCATCTATCAACTGGGCGGTGATGCGCAGATGGTCGCCAAACTTCCGGACGCTCCCTTCCAGAATGTACTGAACGGAGAGCTCCGCAGCGACCTGCCGCAGCGATTTGGCCGTCCGCTTGTACCGCATAATCGAGGTGCGGGAGATGACTTTTAAAGTGCGGATTTTGGTCAAATTGGCTATGATCTCCTCCGTCAAACCGTCGCTGAAATATTCGTTCTCCGGTTCCGGGCTCATATTGGTGAAAGGCAAAACGGCGATCGAAGGGGCCAGCGCTCCGTCCGAGCTTTCCGTTCCAAGACGACCGGCCTTCACGCTTTTTCTGAGCGCCCGCAAATCGGCCAACAGCTCGTACATTCGCTGGTAGCGCAAATCGGGGTCCTTCGCCAGGCATTTTTGCACCACCCGCTCCAGTTCCGGCGGGATGCCGCGGGCATAGCGGGCCAGGGGCTGCGGGGTGACGTTCAACAGTTCGTAAAAGATGGCCGTTTCGGTCTCACCGTCGAATGGCTTTCTGGCCGTCACCAACTCATACAAAACCGCCCCGAACGAGAAGATGTCGGCCCGGTGATCGACCTTTTTTCCCTCCACCTGCTCGGGGGCCATGTAGTGGGCCGTGCCGACCCGTACTCCGGTTTGGGTAAGTCCGGAAGCCTCGCCCCATTTTGCCAGACCAAAATCGGTCAACTTGACCGATCCGCGGGAGGTGACCAAGATGTTGGCCGGCTTGATGTCCCGATGCACAATGCCGGCCTCATGGGCCGCTCCAAGCCCCTCTCCAATCTGGATGGCCAAGTCGAGAACTTCGGACAACGAGATCTTCCCATCCGCCACCAACTGGGAAAGCAAGCGGCCCTCGACGTATTCCATGACGATAAAAACCTCTTCGGGGGTTTCCCCCACCTCGTAGAAGGTGGCGATGTTGGGGTGGTTCAAAATGGCTTGGGCCTTGGCTTCCTGAATAAAACGCCGGCGGGAATCCGGGTCGGATATCCGGCTGGAAGAAAGTTTTTTTACGGCCACTTTGCGCCCCAAGATGGTATCCTCCGCCAGATAAACCTCCCCCACCCCTCCTTCCCCCAATTTTTCCAGAATCTTATAGCGTGAATTTTCGGTTTTTGTCATTTTTAAAAAGATAAATCAAGGCACCGCCGCTTATATATCCACCCGATTCATGCCGGGAATTAAAAACATCATCCCTCGGCGGTAATTTAGCGGATAAAAGGCGTTTAGTAAAACGGAAAAGATTAATAACGGGCCTGGAGCTTGAAATTTTGTATTGCTTCGCGGGCGGCTGCCAGTTGATTGTCTATCGATGGTTTCCCGCCGTCCGCTCCCCGGCGGCCGTGGTCGGTGACGGCGTCATAGGTCTCGTTCACTTCCCGGAAAACAGCGGTGATTTTGGAAACCGCCTCGGCGGTCAAGGCATCCAGCAACACGTCGAGCTGCTGGTCCATCCGGGCGCGGATTTCGTCATCGGTGCAGACCGGGATGGAGATATTGAAGGCCTTGGGGCATTTGGCAAAAACGGCGTCCGCAATCGGCTGGGCAACCCGTTCAAAGACTTCCCGGTAGATTCGGGCATGCCCCTCTTCATGGGCTTTCAAAACTTCCCAACTCTGGCCGTCGATGCGGTCGCCGTATTCCGGCCGGTAGGGGATATTAACGGTTACGTCTCCCCCCACCAAAACGGTGACTGCCTCCACCGTGATAATGGCGACGCAGGGCTGGTTTTTGCGGCCCGATTTGACGTTGGCGCGGGCATCCGCCTCCGTGCGGCAGCGCACCAGCCCCTCCGTAAAGGCCGCTTCGTTTTCTTTCATTGGTTTGGGGGGACGCTGGCGGTCGAAGTAGCGATCCGGCTGGCGGAGCAGGTTGCGGGCATCGGCGTTGATGTGAAGCTCCGGCCCGGCGGCCACAGAAGCCTGTGCCATGGCAAAAAAAAGCTCCCCTGCCAAAAGCATTACAGCTCGTTTTGACATAGTCCTCTATTCCTTGTTTCGGAAGAAAAAGGGGGGTTATTGAGGAAAATTATTTGCAGGTTGCGGGCGGTTTTGACCCCTTTATCCACTGTTTTCCTTGACAGTCCGTATCAAAGGGCGTAAATTTTCCGGTGCAAGCGGGAGTAATTCAGCGGTAGAATGCAAGCTTCCCAAGCTTGACGTCGAGGGTTCGACTCCCTTCTCCCGCTTTTTATTTTTGCCGGGATAGCGCGACATCAAAGGGCCGGCAGCCAGAAGAAGAGCCGGGAAACTGCAAAATGAGAATTCGTGAGATAGCGCCGAAATCGATAGCCGCCGAATTGGGACTCTCAACGGGAGACGAACTGGTGTCCATCAACCGGCACCCGATTGGCGATTTTTTGGATTTGCGCTTTCAGAGCGCCGGGGAGGAGTTGGAACTTTTAATCCGCAAGCAAAACGGCGAGGAAATTCTTTTTGAAGTCGAAAAGGAGTATGACGAGGAGTTGGGAATCCTTCCAGAGGCGGACAAAATCATCACCTGCAAGAACAACTGCAACTTCTGCTTCGTCCGCCAGAACCCCCGCCGGCTGCGCCGTTCGCTCTACATCAAGGACGACGATTACCGGCTTTCCTTTCTGCACGGACAGTTTGTCACCTTCACCAACCTGAAGCAATCCGACATCGACCGGATTATCGAGTATCACCTCTCGCCGCTCTACGTTTCCGTTCACACCACCAACGAAGTCCTGCGCAAGGAATTTCTGGAAAACCCCAAGGCCCCCGACCTGATGCCCTTGATGGAGTTTTTCTTTTCCCACGGCATCGTGCAGCATGCCCAGGTGGTGCTTTGTCCCGATTTCAACGACGGCGAGGAATTGGAGAAAACGATACGCGATATGGCCGCGCATTATCCGATGGTGCCGACCTTGGCCGTTGTCCCCGTGGGGTTGACGCAATATCGCAGCCACCTGAAGCCGATGCGGGCGGTGGATGCCGGGTATGCCAACCGGATGATTGACTATATCGAGAAAAGACAGAAGGAATTCAGGGCCAAATGGGGTGTAAATTTTCTCTATGCGGCGGACGAGTGGTTCACGATTGCAAACCGCGAAGTGCCATCGGCGGAGTATTACGACGGCTTTCCGCAGTTGGAAAACGGAATCGGGATGATACGCAATATGCTGGACGATACGGAGGCCCGTTTCAAACTGCTTCCCAAACAGGGGCAGAAAAAGCGTTATTTGGTCGTGACCGGCCGTTCGGCTTATCCGACGCTTTCGAAATGCGCCGGAAGAATTCGTAACTGGGCTTCCCGACTGGAAATAGAAGTGATTGGCATCGAAAACCGGTTTTTTGGACAAAGCGTGGGTGCGGCCGGGCTTTTAATAGGGGAAGACATGCTGGCGGGGATTTCCGAGGCCGGACGAAACTTCGACGCCGTTCTGCTTCCCCCCTACTGCGTCAATCTTTCCGGCGTTTTTCTGGATGAGATGACCCCCGACGAACTTTCGGAAATTTTGGGAATACCGGTTTTCGTCGGAGGGACAAGCTTGGCAGACACACTTCTGAATGTCGAAAACCCAAACTGCAAACGGAAACAATTGAAAACCGAGTTCAACTTCTCCGCGTGAAGATTCTCTCCCGCTGGCGGCAGCTCTTCGTCATTCTGGCCATCTTGGGGCCGGGGTTCATCACTTCCAACGTGGACAACGATGCCGGCGGGATTACCACCTACTCCATTGCCGGAGCGCATTTCGGCTACCGGTTTCTGTGGACCTTCGTCCCGATAACCTTTCTTTTAATCCTGATACAGGAAATGTCCGCCCGGATGGGGGTGGTGACGGGGAAGGGGCTTTCCGATTTAATCCGCGAGGAATTCGGCGTTAAAATCACCTTTTACTTTCTAATCATTTTGGTTGCCGCCAATTACGCCAACACCGTGGCGGAGTTTGCCGGCGTCGCCGCCAGTTTGGAGATTTTCCGCGTAGGCCGCGAATGGAGTGTGCCGATTGCCGGCATTTTGGTGTGGCTTCTGGCGGTCAAGGGAACCTATAAATCGGTGGAAAAAATCTTTTTGTTGGCCACCCTTTTTTACGCCGCCGACATCGTCACCGGTTTTATGGCCAAGCCGGACTGGAGCGAGGTGGTACGGGGACTGACCGTTCCCAAAATGAACTTCAATCCCGGCGAAATCGGGATTCTCATCGCCCTGGTGGGAACGACCATTGCCCCCTGGATGCAGTTTTATTTGCAGTCCGCCATCGTGGAAAAAGACGTCAAAATTGAGCATCTGAAGTTTTCCCGCCTCGACGTTTTGGCCGGCTCGGTGGTGGTCTCCATCGTGGCGGCCTTCATTGTCATCGCCTGCGCGGCAACTTTGTACACCCAGAACATTCGGGTCTCCACAGCCGAGGAGGCCGCCCTGGCCCTGCGGCCCCTTGCCGGGGATTATGCGGCTTTTCTATTTTCATTCGGTCTTCTAAACGCCTCCCTTTTTGCCGCCTCGATTCTCCCCCTCTCCACGGCCTACGTGGTGTGCGAGGGGATGGGCTGGGAAAACGGGGTGAACAAAACTTTTGCCGAAGCGCCGCAGTTTTACGGGCTTTATTCGCTTTTGATTTTGTTGGGGGTTTTGACCGTCATCGTTCCAGGCCTGCCGCTTATAAAGGTGATGTACTGGTCGCAGGTTTTGAACGGAATTCTTTTGCCCCTGACTTTGGCCTTTATGGTCATCATCATCAACAAGCCGAAGGTAATGGGGAAATACGTCAACAAGAAATTTGTCAATTTCGTCACCGTCACGGCAGTGGGAATTTTGACCTTCCTTTCCCTCTCGCTGGTGATTTCAGCGTTATAAGACACGGGGCCGTTACTTTTTCCGCAGCGTCATCTCAAAGAATTTCTGCCAGTTTGTTCCGTCCGAGGACCGTTCGCCGATTTCGAACCACGCGCCAGCGTCCGTCAGTTTCATAATGTACCGGATGGTGCCGCGCGGGCTTTCCATCTGCCAGCGCCAGCCGGCCGAATCCAAGGTCAGCTCCCGCTCACCGGAACTCCCCGTCGCCAGCCAACTGGCAAATTGGTATTTCTTTGCCTGCGGCTCGAACGAGATTACCCCGAGCGTACTATGGACGGGAACTTCGGCTTCCGCACCGGGCGGCTTGGCCAAAAAATGCCCTTCCACAAGGAGGGCCGTTCCGTCAAGTTTTTTCTGAATCTGCTCGGTGCCGCGAAAGGTGACCCGATTTCCGCCAAAATCCATCCAACCCTCGCCGCTCCAGTCACCGACCATATAACCGAGGCGGGCGATCGCGGCAATCTGGGCCTCGGGCTTCGGACGGCCTCCCTTTTGTTCCTGGGCCCGGACAAAACCCGCGAGGATCGCACCGCAAGCAAATAGAAACACGCCCGCTGTAAAACTTTTTCCAACCATCTTACTCATAGTTTCCTCCAATCGATAAACCGCTTCAAGTAAAGATTCGTCGTCCTAAATTTCCATGCATTCCAGACAATGCCGCTAAACATCAAAAGTTTCCTTTTGCCGGATAATAAGAGGCCTCCCGGCTGCCGTCAAGTTCAACACACCTCAAGGTTTGTAAAGGAACACCCGCGTATTTTCCGGAGTGAGGAGTTCAAATTCCCTGTTCTTTTGCTCTGAAAGAATAAAGTCGGCATTTTTTGGAGTGGTAGAGAAGTAATTTCCGGCCAAATAGAACCCGACGGCGTGCGTGGCGCCGCCGATTGTGAAATAGTCACCCTCCACGAAAATCGTTTTTCCCTTCCCCACCCGGTCGGCAATGCGCTGGAAATCGGCGGTCAAAACGTTCGTTCCGGTATCCGCCTCTTTTTTGTCATTCAGATGGATTTGGGAAGAGATGAAAATCAAAAACGCCGCGCCCGCAAAACCAACCAGAACGGGCTTGGAGAACCTCTCCACAAAATGCGCCAGCATGGAAAAAAAGACCAGCGGGATGCCGATGAAGAAAATGCTTTGAAAATCGTGAAAAACCACGAAGTACTTCATCGGAAAGGCCCAAAAAAGCCCGGAGAGAACCAAGCTAACAATAAGAATTTTGTGCCGAGAGAAAAAGGCGCCAGCAAGACCGGTCAGCAAAGCCAGCCATCCCAGCCAACGGAATTGGCGGTGGATGACCCCTTGGGGAGCGAGAATATGCGGAATGCACATTCGCCCCGCGCGGTTGGCCTGCTCATCCATAAAATGCTTCCAGCGGAGATATTTGGCATACGATTCGTAGGTCTCCGGCGGGCCCTGGCCGAAACGCCACAAAATGGAGCCGAAGGAGGGAAGCTTTGTCAAGGGAACGTCGAGGGCCAGATACTCCCCCGTCAAGTTGACGGCGAGAATGGCCGCGCCGCATAAAAGCGCAAAAAGACCGAGGACAAAGTAACGGCTCTTGAGTACCGAACGAATGGAACAGGAAAGATACAATTCACGAACACAGCCGAACAGCGTGAACGGCAGGAGCAAGGCGAGCACCTGCCAGCCGAGAAGAAGCCCGGCGGCCGTTTTGACGAGGAGCTGGGCAAAGCGGCCTTCCTGCACAAACACAGCCAAACCATTAAAGGTCAACAACAGTCCGAAAAGCGTGGGCACGTCATTGAAAATCATGTCGTCGTAGTAAAGACAGTAGTAAGAGGAAAAGGCCAATAGCGTTGCCCCAACCGCAACCCAGCGGTTTCCGGTAAGCCGTAAACCGGAAAAGTAAGCGAAGATGGCGGCAGCAATAAAAAAACCAAGCATCAGCATCCGCGCCGCTGAAATTTGCATACTTAAATTGCCTTCAAACGGCAAGATGAACAATCGGATTAATGCGAAGGAGCCGATTGGAAAGCGGTTGTACAGGTCATACTGAATTGAGCCGTCCTCGGTACGGATCATCCGGTTGAACATCAGAAAACCATGTTCTGGCGACAGATGGCGGGAAATCGTCATACCGTGGGAAGACAAGGAGCCGTGGTGCCCGGACGGAAAACTGTGCAGGTCGTTTTGGAAAACGAAAAGCGAGCCAAGCGCCATCAAAAGCAGCGCGAAAGGGATGGTGGATGATTGATACAGACGCTGAAAGGGCTGGCGAAGCTCCATAACCGAGGCACGGAGTATAGCTTATCGTTCGGTTCGGTCAAGGCAAAGGTTGTCTTGACTTCCCCCTCCGCTTTTCTACTTTGGTACAGATGCCGACTTCTGCCTTCAAGCGGGTTTTGACGCTTAAAACCACCCTGCTTTTCGCTGTAATACTGGCCGTGCTTTTTGCCGGGCTGGCGTTTTTTGGAATTCAGAAGTCGAAAAGGGACTTGCTGGCCTTGATGAGCCAGCAGGCGGAAGGGCTTCTGGAAACGCTTTCGCTGGCCTCAATGAATGCCCTGAAGGCCAACCGGCTTTTGGAAAGTATGGTGGAAAGCAGGCTTTCCGATTTGGGCTACTTTGTCGCCGACTTGTGGGAAAACCACAGCCTTTCGGCCGATGCCCTATCACAAATCGCCAACGAGGCGCAGCTGGATTATATCAACCTTCTTTCTCCAGGCGGGAAACTTTTGCTCAGCAATTCGCGCGGCCGGGAAAACGATTTTTACAGCCCTGTTTTCGATTCAAACTTGGCCGATTATCTGAAAAACGGCGACCGCGACCGGGCCTTCTCCTACCGGCTTCCGGATGATTTTTTGGCCGGGGAGCGGATGGCCGTTTTTGTACGCACGGCCAAGGGAATCGTGAACCTGGTGGCCGACCAGACCTTTATGAAAAATTTTCAACACGAGGTCGGCATCGGCTACCTGGTTCAAAAAATCGCCGCCTCGCCGGGGGTCGCGTACGTCGTTTTGCAGTCGCCGGAGGGAATCATTCTCGCCTCGCGCGACGTTTCCCGGATGACCAGCATTCCGGGGGAGCCCTTTTTGGAAAACGCGCTTTCCTCCCCTCATCTGGCAACCCGGCTGACCGATTTCGAGGGGAATCAGGTCTTCGAGGCCGTGCATTCGTTTTCCGCGCCGGACTTCCCGACATCCCTCTTCCGGGTCGGGCTCTCGCTGGAAGGGTTTCAGTCAATTTCGGCCTCCTTCCGTTATCAGATAATTTTCTTTTCCGCCCTGCTTTTCCTTTTGGGACTGGTGGCCTACGGCTATTTTGCCTCGACGGAGTCGGTAAAAACCTTGGAAACCAGTTTTTCGCGGCTAAAGGAAACGACCGATAAAATCTTGGAGGATATGGATGCGGCAGTGGTGGTGGTTGATGCGCAAGGAAAAATCGGTTTGGCAAACCGGCAGGCGGAAAAACTTTTGGGCGTTACGGAGAACGACAAAACAAGATATGCGGATGTTTTCCGAAATGACGAGCTGGTATTGGCGGATGTTCTGAAAAATCGGCGCCCAAAGAGCGGTTGGCAGCTTCAACGGGGAGAGCAATTACTCTTGGGCTCCTCCTCCCCCTTGTTCGGGTTGAACGGGGAACTGGAAGGCGCGGTGGCGGTCATCAGCGATTTGACTCGGACAAAGAAGCTGGAGGAGGAGGCCAAGAAAAGTGAGCGGCTGGCGCTTTTGGGCAATCTGGCGGCGGGGGTGGCGCACGAAATTCGGAATCCACTGAACACCATCTCGATTGCCGCCCAGCGGTTGAAAAACGAGTTCTCGGTTACTTCCGACCAGGCCGAGTTTGAAAGGTTTGTCGCCGCCGTGGAAACGGAAGCCCGGCGGATAAACCAGTCGATCTCGGAGTTTTTGGGGCTGGTTCGAAGCGAGAAGCTTCAAAAAATCAAAACAAAATGGTCAAACTTCTGGAACGAACTGATCACCGCCGCGCAGCTGGAAGGAAACCCGAAGCGTATAAAAGTTGAAGCCGATACTGCCGTTGATATCGAACTGGAAATCGATGCTTCGCAGCTGAAAAGGGCATTATTTAACCTGGTGCGAAATGGGTGCGAAGCGACTCCGGAAGGTGGACAATTGACCTTGAAAAATCGAACCGTCCCCTCCGAAAACCGGCTGGAAATCACCGTTCAAGACGATGGGCCGGGGATTCCGGCCGACGTATTGGCAAAAATCTTTGACCCCTATTTCACCACCAAAGCCGCCGGCACCGGCCTGGGGCTGGCAATAGCCCATCGTATAATTACCGAGCATAATGGAAAAATCGAGGTTCAAACCGCTCCTGGAAAAGGAACGATCTTTACCGTTAACCTTCGCCTTTCATAATGAGCAAAGGACATCTTCTAATCGTTGACGATGAGGCCCCCCAGCGGGAAATGCTGGCGGGGTTTTTGAAACGGGAGGGGTACGCCGTCACTGTCTGCGAGCGGCCTTCGGAAGGAATAAAGGCGGCCGAAGAAAAACTTTTCGACTTGGCCCTGCTTGATTTGCGGATGCCGGAGATGAACGGCATTGAGCTTTTGGTCAAACTCAAGGAGATGAACCCGGAGCTCGTGGTGATTGTCATCACCGCCTTCGGAACGGTGGAAACGGCGGTGGAGGCCTTGAAAAAAGGGGCGTTCCATTACTTGACCAAGCCGGTTTCTCTGGAGGAGCTGACCGTCGCCTTGCAAAAAGCGCGCGAGGGGCAGCTCCTCCTGGCGGAAAACAAGTTTCTCAAAGAAACAATCGAAGCGGGCTACAAGGATGAGCTGATTCTGGGAAAATCGGAAAAGATTAAAGAGGTTTTGAGCTTGGTGGCACGGGTGGCGAAATCAAATTCCACCGTGTTGATTCTTGGCGAATCCGGCACGGGCAAGGAACTGGTGGCCCGCGCCATTCACCGGCTTTCATCCCGGGCACAGAAATCGTTTGTGGCCTTGAATTCGGCCGCCCTGCCGGAGACGCTTTTGGAATCGGAGCTTTTCGGCTTTGAAAAAGGGGCCTTCACCGGAGCGGTGAAATCCAAGCCGGGAAAGCTTGAGATGGCCTCCGGCGGTACTTTTTTCCTGGATGAAATTGGCGACCTGCCCCTTCCCCTTCAAGCCAAGCTTTTACGCGTCTTGGAAACACAGGAGATTGAGCGGCTGGGAGCGACCGGGACGGTAAAAATCGACGTTCGCTTCTTGGCGGCGACCCATCAGAATTTGGAAGAAAAGGTGAAAGCCAAAACCTTCCGGGAAGACCTGTATTACCGGCTCAACGTGGTCAGCATCAAAATCCCTCCCTTGCGGGAACGTCGGGAGGATATTGCCGTTCTGGCCGAGCATTTTATCCGCAAGTTTTCCTCCCAAATGGGAAAGCCCTTCCCAATTCTAAGCCGGGTGGCGTTCGAGGCGATGCTCGCCTACGGCTGGCCGGGGAATGTGCGGGAGCTGGAAAACGCCTTGGAGCGGGCCGTGCTTCTGGCGCGGGGGGAGCAGATTAATGTCGAAGACCTGAAGCTCAAAAGTGAAACGCCCCCAGCGGCGGTTCCTTCTTCCACCTCGGATGACAGTTTGGAGCCCTTGGAGGAATTGGAAAAGCGGCATATCCGCAAGGTCTTGGAATCGGTCGGCTGGAATTTCTCCCGCGCGGCGGAGGTTTTGGGGATTCACCGCAATACGCTGCGGCTGAAGATTCGGGAATACGGGATTTCGGAAAACCCTGAATGAAGTGGACCTGAAACAAAGGTCTTGACATAAGGCAAACTTGCCTTTATGCTTTCGCCGTAAAGAAAGACAGCATAGCCGATTCAACAGGGCGGAAGTGAAACCGATACCTTATAGGACTAAAGGAGGGAATTATGTCTCAACGGCTCAAGTTGACTGATGCGGTTAACAAAATAATCGTTAAGAACGGCTGGAATCTATCTCTCTTATTGACAGTTCTCTTATTGCCTTGTTTAAACATTTCACTTGCAGCAAAGAACCAAGAAAAAATAACCGATCCATTATTTCCATCGGAGGAATTGAATCACGGCTTGGATCTTATTTGGTCAGCTCCAAAATCATCCAAAGCAATTACTCCTCGTTTATCGTCCCTCCATAGTATTAAGGACACCTCAACTAAACTAGAAGCAAAAACGGTTCGTTTACAAAATCTTGCGGTTTTGGTTTATCCAAACTTTCGCATTCACCAAAATCAAACAATACCTCAAAGTGAAATGAGTGTAGCAACCCATCCAATTAATCGTGACCTTGTCTTGGTGGGGGCAAATACTTGGCTTTATTCCTCGAATATAGGGAGTCAAGGATGGTATTATACTCCCGATGGTGACACTTGGACAGGAAGCGATACACTGCCTTCACACACACCTTTGACCGACTGCATGGGCGACCCTACCGTGGCAATTGACCTTGATGGAATCTTTCACTTCAGCGCGCTTCGGTATCCTTGTACCCCAGGCGGTAGAGTCGTTTTAGCACAATCCACGAATAACGGAACTTCTTGGAGTCAAAACGCAATCTCGCCGATTGGAATTGTCCCGGACAAACCCTATCTCACTGTAGATTTAAACTCTTCTAGCGCTTACAAAAATTATTTGTATTTAGCATATTCAAACTACACAAATGTGCCGTACGATAGTAATCCAATTGTATTCCAACGTTCAACGGACAGAGGAACGACTTTTTCAAGCCCGGTGCAAATTAGTGATACCGTTGGCACTACTGCGGCCCAGGGCGTAAATTTAGCAGCTGGTCCTAACGGAGAACTGTACGCCACGTGGTCTGGATACAATGCCGGTTTTTTTCCATCCACTTCTCTCTTGGGATTTAACAAGTCGACAGATGGAGGAGCCTCTTGGCAAACCGCACAAGGCATCCGTTATATAGGAGACTTGAACGGTCAGATCTGGTTAATCAAGGGGCCAAATCGTATCCGTGTCAGAAGTTGGCCCTCCATGGCAGTCGACCGAAGCACTGGACCTCGCAGAGGTTGGATATATATTGTATATGCATCTCCTAATCCAACAACTCCCGATATTTTCCTGATTCGTTCCACCGACGGAGGGTCTTCGTGGAGTAACCCCCAAAAGGTGAATCAAGACAATAGCGGTAAAGACCAATGGTTTCCTTGGATAGCCGTTGACCCAACAACAGGTAACATTTACGTAGTTTACTTTGATAGCCGCAATTTCACTCCAAATGATTCTGCACAAGTTTATATAAGTTCATCGCAGGATGGTGGAGTAACTTTTGAGGATGTTTTAGTTAGTGACGCAGCCTTTCTACCAGCACCGCTCGCTGGTTTCGAATATCCCGGTACTGGATATTCGGGCGATTATATCGGCATTTCTGCTCTGTGTGGTGTGGTGTGGCCTTGCTGGAATGATAATCGAACAGGAATTCATCAAGCTTATGTTTCGAGAATGGTATACAGTACCCCAACTCCTCCTTTGAGCTCAAGCCTTTTGCTCCAGAGAAATGGATCCATAGGAGACCAGTTGGGCTATGTTGTCGATGGAGCAGGAGACATAAATAATGATGGAAAAGCTGATTTCATTGCCGGGGCACCCCGGATCCCAAACGGTATTGGATCAGTTTATGTATTCTCTGGAGCAGACGGTTCCATAATTCACCAAGTAAACGGAGTTGCTGAAGAATGGTTTGGTATAAATTTGGCAGGTGTTGGAGAAATAAATGGTGACCGGAAACCTGATTTCATTGTCGGCTCTCCCCTGGCTGATCCCGGTGGTGTAATAAACTCAGGGTCCGTCTATGTTTATTCAGGGGCTGATGGTGGACTGATTTACCAGCTAAATGGCACAGATAGCGAACGGTTTGGCAGTTCTGTGGATGGAGTTGGTGATGTAAATGGCGATGGCAAAGGAGATTTTATCGTAGGGGCCCCTAGGACAAGAGTGGGTGGTCTTTCGACCGCAGGCTCAGTTTTTGTATATTCAGGAATCAATGGCACCGTATTATATCGGAGAGATGGGACCTTTGCTTTCCAGCAATTAGGGACAGCTGTTGGCGGAGTTGGAGATGCCAACTTCGATGGAAAGGCGGATTTTATAATTGGCGACCCATTGGCCAGCCCAAATGGACTCTCCCATGCTGGTTCGGCTTATGTTTATTCTGGAGCCAATGGCAGTTTGCTTTATCAGAAAGACGGGACAATCTATGAAGGACATTTTGGCAACTCTGTAGCCGGGGTCGGGGACATTAATGGTGATGGGAGAAACGATTTTGCCATTTCGAACGATTCTGGTTTATCACTTATATATTCGGGAGCCGATGGTAATCCCCTTTATACCCTAACCGGGGTTACCCGTGCCATTGGTGCAGGTGACGTCAATGCTGATGGTAATGACGACTTTTTTGTAAGGGTCGCTGATACAGCTTATGTATATTCTGGTTTTAATGGGGCTTTTCTATTTCGCGTAAACGGGGTTAAAAGTGGGGCCGGTATGGGAGATGTGAATGTGGATTGCAGGGCTGACATCGTATTTGGCAATCCCGACTTCGTGCCCAGTGGTAAAAACAAAACAGGTGCGGCTTTTATCTATGGACTTGGCCCGACTCCCCCTCCCCCTCCACCCCCACCCTGTGGTGCTGTTGCTAAGTTGGATATAGACCACGATAACGTTTTGGATGTCCCAGATATAGTTTTATTTCTCAAATGTGTTTTCCTCGGCGAGGGACAAAATTGTAACGATGAATGGACTCTCTCAGATCTCTTCATTTTGCTGAATTCTGTTTTTTCAAGCGCTTCTATCCCGGTTCCATGTTAAGTTAAAAGCTAACATCACCTAACGAGGGCGATAAATTGTCGCCCTTTCTTTTTTATCAAAAGTCACTGGCTCTGAAAAAACGTACACGCCCGCACAAGAACAGTTCGCCAAGTTGCACAAAAATCAGGCAAATCTTGGCGCACAAGTGAAGTGATGCTTTAATATAATCTCACAATTCATTGTATATCAATATGCTTAATATCTGGCAGTCCTATTGCTAAATAGATGATGGAAAGGAGTGGGTATGAAAGCGATGAAAAGGATAAGACTGACGGCTTTATTGCTGGCTTTAACTGGTTGCACCGAAAAAGTTGTTATATACGACACAGAACCGCCAGCTGCTCCACGCGGTTTACAATCTATAACCGGTGATGGATGGGTAGTTTTGGAATGGTATCCCAATACTGAACGGGACTTGGCGGGTTACAGGATCTGGAAAAGACCTGACCAAGTTGACGGTCAATATGTGAAGATTGCCAACCTTTCCGAGACTAATTACACCGACCAGAACTTAGATTATGGCCGGACCTATTTCTATTTCGTTACTGCCTTTGATCATTCCGGAAACGAAAGTCCCCGTTCCGAACTTGCCTACGATACCCCACGGCCGGAGGGTTCGAGCTTGGTGCAAGATTTCAACTTGCATCCAAGCACGGCAGGGTTCGCTTTCACCAATTCCGCTCCGTACGGGAGCGTGGTGGCGTGGAATAGCGGCTCTGCTGACATCTATTTCGAATATAGCTCGGCAGATGCGGCCTGGTTCATAAACGTCTCCCCTATCAACGTCAACACAGACCTTCAAGATATGGGATATACCGACAGTTTCGACGACGTTTCTTACTCCCCAACTTCCGGCTGGTCGGCGGTGGGATGGGTGGAAGCGATTGTGGGGCACACCTATGTGGTCTGGACGGCGGATGACCATTACGCCAAAATTCGAATCACCTCGATTGACAACCCCAACTCCACGGTCTATTTCGACTGGGGGTACCAGATCGATGGTTCTGGATTGGGCCAACTCGAACTGAAGCCGGCCGTAATCAAGAAGCCCCAGCATGACCCCACGACCTACTTGCGGAGACAAATTACGAGGTAGGTATGACACTCGAACTGATGACCGACCGGATTCACCGGGCGCTTGCGGAGCGGGGAGGATACTACCTCTCCCTCCTCGGTTTGAAAGAAGAAAAACCGGCGCAAAAAAGAAAGCCGAAAGCGTATCATAGAAAGGAGAAGTTTATGAAAAAGCTATTCTTGA
This sequence comes from Verrucomicrobiia bacterium, assembly GCA_035574275.1. Taxonomy (NCBI): domain Bacteria; kingdom Pseudomonadati; phylum Verrucomicrobiota; class Verrucomicrobiia; species Verrucomicrobiia bacterium. The sequence continues at coordinate 72,268 of DATLYY010000073.1, read as the reverse complement.
TATTCCTGATAGGACTGGGAATGACGGCCAAGGTTTGGGCGGATGATGACGACGACTACGCCCCTAACCGCATCGTTCCGGGGCCGCGCGAACCGCTCGAAATCGAGCTCTGGGCGGACCGGGAAAACGAAGACACCTATTACGAAGGGGAAAAAATCACCCTCTACTTCCGCACGAACCGGGATGCCTACGTGGCGCTCTATAACATCGATTCCCGCGGTCACGTTTTCCTGCTTCATCCGGAGCGTCCGGGCGAGGCGCGGTTTGTCCGCGGCGGGGTGACCTATGAACTGCCGGATCGGCGGGATGATTATGATTTGTGGGTAACCGGCCCGCAAGGAGTGGAGTTCGTGCAGGCCGTGGCCTCCACGCGGCCGTTCGAGCTGCCGGACAACTGGCCCTCCTATTACCGCGGCACGCGCGCCCCGAGCCGGAACTACTCCTCCCCCGTGCAGGTGGATGACGAGGACATCGAGGAGTTCATCTACGACCTGAACAGCCGGCTCATACCCATCAAGCGCTATCCGGACGACTGCGCCGAAGACTTGTTCACCTTTTACGTCAAACCGCGGCCGCACACGGTGTATGCCCCGGTGGTGTATGACTACGGCTGGTGCGACTTTGATTATCCCTACGGCTCGGAAATCTGGATTGACGGGGTTTACTGCGGCGTGGCGCCGATCTACGGATGGCGGCTCTACCCCGGCACGCACATTGTGCGGGTGTACCAGCCCGGCTGCCCTCCGTACGTGCGGCACATCTACGTCTATCCCAAACGCCGGTTTTCGGTCAACTTCTCGGTAAGCTTCCACTTCGGCTACCGGAACTACCGCTATTACCGGTACTACTACCCCTACACCTACTTCTGCCTCATTTCGCCGGACTACCGGTACAAGTACCGCCATCATCACTATGGCGACAGCCGTTACCGGGACGTCATTCGCAAGGACGTTCGTTTCAAGACCTGGGTTTCGAGGGATGACGACCGGGACTGGGGAAAATCAAAACTCTTGGGCACGGTGGTACGGGAAAAATCCCATCGCGACGACGGCAAGGCGGTGGTTGACCGCCGCGAAACCAAAAAACGCTCCACCATCCGCGAGGTGATTGAAAGAAACCGGGACGGCGGGCGCGAGAAAATCCGTTCCCGGGGCTCCGACCGGGAAAAAGTGAGCTCCCGCGAAGGGAAGAAATCCAAGTCGGTCTACGAGGCCTGGGATGAAGCCCGTAAAGAGCAGGTGGAGCGCTCCGAAGGAAGCCGGAAGGATCGCGATGACGGAGAAGCAAGGGAAAAAGTCCGTTACCGGAACTGGGAGGAAGGGAAGAAAGACCGCTCCTCCGGCAACCGGGATGACGGGGAACGCTTTGAAGGAGGCAAGAAGGAGCGCTCCTCCGGAAGCTATGAGGAAAGCCGCAAAAAGGAGCGTCCTTCCAGACAGTCGGACGAGCCCCGGCAGGTGGAAAGAAGCAAAAGGGAATCCAGCCGTTCATCCGAACCGGCCAAAGTGGAGCGCTCCAAGCGCGACGGCGGCAACGAAGGCCGCTCCCGCGGCTCCTCCAAAAAAGGGCGTGACGATTGACCTTAAAGGGTCAAAAAGGTAATTTGGTGAAACCGATGTTCAAGAAACTGACCATAATGGCGCTGGCGGCGGGGCTCGTTTTCGAGCCCTTGCCCGCCCGGGCCGCCATCTTACTCTATTCGACCTTTGCCCAACAAGTCGAAGAAACCGGCGGCGGATTGGAAATCGCTGCACTTGACAAGGAAAAGCCAGCCAAACGGGAAAAAGGGGGAAAAGAGGAGAAAACAACCGACCGGGAAAAGGAAGCCGAGGGAAAGAAAAAATACGACGACTTCAGAGACAAAAACGGCAACGGCATCGACGACCGGTTTGAGAAGAAGGAACCTTCCAGAAAGAAGAAAAAACCGGGTGAAGCGGAAGTAAACTTCTAACTACGCTCAAAAACTAAAAGCCCCCCCTTAATACCGGGGGGCTTTTTATTTTTCCTTCACAGCGGCAGGCCAGGGCCGGCCCTTCCTGAAAAACTACCCCTTTTTCTGGCTTGGTTTAAGCAACTTTTCGTATTCGACCTTGTTGTTCAAGATTTCCGACGCCTTCTTGACGAACGGGTCATCCTTAAAAACCGCCTGCTCGTAGTACCCCTTTTGGCTGTAGAGCTTCAGCAAAATCTCCCGCTTCAAAGCCCGGCGGATGTAATCCTTGCTGGCATCAAAATCCTTCTCCTTTTCGGCCACCATTGCAGCTTTCATCTGCTCAAAGTAGGGGGCCAGGGCCTCCTTCCGCCCTTCCCGCTCGGCCTGGGCTTTCAAGGAATCCATTTCGACTTCAAAGCCGGTCTTGTAGGTAAAGTCCTTGCTTTTGACGAACTGGCGGAACTCCTCAATCATTTGATCCGTGACCGGGAAATCGGCCGGCAGGTTCGGATGCTTGCTGGTGTATTGCACGGCAAAATCAAAGAACATCATCTGCCGTTCCAGGTTGAATTCAAGCGGTCTCCAGGTTTCACGGGACATGGCAACGTCCGGCACGATGCCGCCGGAACCGATAACGGTGCGTCCGTTTTGGGTCTTGAAAGTCGGGTGCTCCACCGGGGCCGGGGCGTCCGTGCCGTTCAGCGAAGCAATCGGCTTGGGGTGCTTCTTTGACTTCTCCGGCTTCTGGATGGAACGGCCGGAGGGGGTAAAGTAGCGGGCCGTTGTCAGCTTCAAAAAGTAGTCGTTGGTCCCCTGCACCGGAAAAACCTGTTGAACCAGCCCCTTGCCGTAAGTCGTATCGCCGATGACCACCCCCCGATCCCAATCCTGCAGGGCGCCGGCCACGATTTCGGAAGCGGAGGCGGTCTGATCGTCCACCAAAACCACGAGCGGGCCGTCCTTGAACACCGGTTCGTCGCGCGAAATGTAGGTGCGCTTTTCATCCACGTCCTGCCCGAGGGTATAGACAATCAGACGGTCTTTTTCCAAAAAGAGATTGGCGATTTCCACCGATTGCTCCAAAAGACCGCCCCCGTTGGAGCGCAGGTCAAAGATTACCCCCTTGGCCCCCTTCTGCTTCAAGTCCTCCAACGCCTGCTTGATCTCCCGTGGACTGTCTTCCCCAAAGCGGGAAAGCCGGATATAGCCGATACCGCCGTCCATAATCCCGGCATAGGGGACGGTTTTTATTTCAATCACCGCCCGCTGGACGTCAAAGTCCAAATACCCCGGAACTCCTTCCCGCTGGATTTTCAGGTGAACGGTGGTGCCGGCGGGGCCCCGCATCAAGCGGGAGGCATCTTCCGTGGCCATGTTGACGGTTGATTTGCCGTCGATTTCAATGATTTTGTCCCCCGCGCGAAAACCCATCCGGTAGGCCGGCGTTCCCTCGATGGGGGTGATGATGGTAATAACGTTGTCCCGGGAGTCGATTTGCATCCCCAGCCCTTCGTAACGCCCCTGGGTGGTTTCCATCAAATCTTCGTACGGCTTTCGCTCCATCAAAACGGAGAAGGGGTCCAAATCGTCCAGCATCCCGCGGATGCCGGAAAGGATAAGATTGCGGGATTCGACATCGTCCATGTAGCGGTTTTTAATCTGGATGGCGACATCGTTGAAGATTTTTACCGAACTGTAAATCGTCTCCGGGGAAAGGCGGATGGTTCCACGGTCGCCGGTTTCAATCCGCAGGGTGTCTGACTGGGCAATTTCGGGAGAGGAATTTGGGGCAGTCGCCTCGCTCTGGCCGACCACCCAGATGATTCCGAGGGATAGAAAAACTACGAAGACCAGAAGCAACTTGTAGAACTTATTCTCCTGCATTTTATCCTCTTTCACGCCCAACCGGGTTATATACACTATGGCAAATGGCGTCCGCCATGCTCTCCAACCCTCCCGTTTTTAATCTAATACCCGCTTTTCAAAAGTCAAACTCTTTCATATTTGAATACCCTTGGGGGCGCGGTTTTGTTCCCTCGGGGCGGGGAGGTGCATGCGTGAATGGCTTGAAACTTGAATTGACAAAATTTGATTAGGCGCTGATATTGGCTTACGACCGGGGCGGTAGTTCAGTTGGGAGAACGCCTGAATGGCATTCAGGAGGTCAGGGGTTCGACTCCCCTCCGCTCCACCAGAGACAGTGATTGGTGATTAGAGATTAGTGATTCGTCCCAACCACCTCTCCACCAAGACAAAAACTATCTTCCTTTTGAAGGTTTAGCCGCCAAAGGCGGCTTTTTTAGACCCCTCTGGCCAACGAGCATTTCTTCGGCCTGTTTTAAAGCGGCCTCCCCGGCCTTGGAACCCGCCAGCATCCGGGCAATTTCCGCCTTGCGTGCCGACTCGGACAGCTTGGCGACTTTGACCAGGTTCCGCGAGCCGTTCTTCTCTTTGGAGACCAGAAAATGATGGTTCGCTAACGCCGCGATTTGCTGTAAGTGGGTGATGCAAAACACCTGATAATCTCCGGCGGCCTGTAATAGCTTCTCTCCCACCCTATAGGCCGTGTCCCCTCCCAGACCTTGGTCGATTTCGTCGAAAACCAAGGTGGCCGGTTGATCCTTCCCGGCGGCCAAAAGTTTTAAAGCCAGCATCAAGCGGGAAAGCTCCCCGCCGGAGGCGGTTTTGGCCAGCGGTTTGGGTTCCTCGCCTGGATTGGCGGAAAAGAAGAATTCCACCTGGTCAAAGCCGCTCTCATCATACCCGACTTTCGACCCGTTCCAGTCAATTCCTTCTTTTGATTCCTTTACACTGAAACGGACGTCAAAACGGGTATCCTTGAGAGACAAATCCCGAAGCTGGGCGGAAAGCTCCTGGACGAATTTTGGAACGGCCTTCTGGCGTTGTTCGGAAAGTTTTTTGGCCTCTTCCAGGTATTCCCTTTCCGCCTCGTGCAACTCCGTCAGGTAGTTTTGTTCAAAGGATTTTTGAGAGGTATAAGCAGCCAGCCGAGCTTCGGCGACAGCTTGAAATTCGTGAACGGCGGCCACCGTATCGCCGTACTTCTTTTTCAGTTTTTGATACAGGTCGAGCCGGTCCAAAACCTCCATCAACCGCTCCGGGGAAGCGTCCAGATTGGAACGGTAACGGTCAGCATCCCGAATTATCTCCCCCAATTCGGCGGATACGGACTCAAGGCGGCTGGCCCAATCGGCAAAATTCGCATCCAGCGTCTCCCCCCGTTTGAGCTCTTTCAAAGCGGCGGCCATTTGCATCCGGGCAGCCACTTCCCCCTCATCCAAAATGGAAAGCGCACTTTCAAGCGATAGCCGGAGTTTCTCGACATTTTCAAGAATTTTTCTTTCGACAGCAAGTTTGGCTTCTTCCCCATCGGACAAACCGGCTGCCCGGATTTCCTGAATCTGAAAAGCTAAAAGTTCCGCCTCTTCGGGCTTCAATTTGCGCTGATTGACAAACTCGTACCAAACCTTTTGCTTCTGTCTCAACCGGGCATACGCTTCGGCAAGCGTCGAGAGGGATTGTTCCGGTAAAACAACCCGGTCAAAGAGGTAACGGTGGTTGGCGGCGACAAGAAGCGATTGGTGTTCGTGCTGGCCGTGAAAGTCAACCAGAAAGCCCCCTAAACGGCGCAGAAGACCGGCCGTAATTCCGCGGCCGTTGGCAAAAGCGCGGGAGCCGCCATCTGCATTCAGTTCGCGGCGCAAAACCAGCTCGGCTTCCGGCTCGACACCCCCTTCATCAAGCAGAAGTCGTATATCGGCTGGCAACCCGGAAAAGAATCCTTCAACCACGGCGCGGGATTCCGCGGTGCGAACCAGCTCGGCGGAACCCTTTTCTCCCAATAATAAACCAAGCGCCCCGACCAAAAGCGATTTCCCTGCCCCCGTCTCGCCGGTGATAACGGTCAGACCGGGTTCAAAGTCCAGCTCCAAGGCCTCGACGAGGCCAAAGTTGGAAATGGCAAGGCGGGAAAGCACGTTACTTCAGGATGGACTTAACAAGTGATGCAAGCCCAGCACCCACGGAAAGGCCCAAGATCAACCGCAGGTAATTGCCGTCGGCGATTGGGAAAAAGAAACTCAAAACCGCCAGGACAAAAGAAAGTGCCAGTCCAACAACGATAAACTTCAGAGAAAAACGAAGGGAGAACGCCGGGACCAAAAACCCCGCCAATCCAAATCCAAGATAGAGACCCAAGCAGCGGGAACAGAGCGGCAAGGACCCTAAAGACCGCTCCGGACCCTGATGACAAACCGGTGAGAAAAGTGAATGCCCAAAAGATGGCGCAAGCTCGGAAAATGCCAAAGCCGTCAGCGGAATGGCGAGAAACAAACAGAATAAAAGATTTCTTTTGTGGCGGTCTACAAACGCTCCAAACCGGTGTGCCCGGATGTAAAGAGTGCTCATACGGAGGGAGGAGATGTCGGAGCGGAAGGCGGTGGCGTTTGGGGCGCCACCCGGGCAAGTGAACCGGAAAGATAAAACATCGCCACTTCCGCCCAAAAGGCGGAAAAGCAGATGCCGATAAAAAAAGCCAAAATGCCGAAGGAAGCCACCACTGTGGCCAAGAGACCTACGAACCAGACGACCACCAAATTGGCCAGGTTGGCTTGAATGAAGGCCAGCATTTCATTGAATCGAAAGGCGGAGGCAAAATCACCGGTCTGCGCAAAGCGAAAAGCCAGAACGGGAAAAATAAAATAGAGCAAAAGTAGATAGGGCAAAGTCAGGCAGCCGGAAATGACGGAAAAGAAAACCACCGGCAAGGAATAAACCAATAGGATGATAAAAAAGATAAGCCCCTGGCCGAAAAATATCCCCCACTCCTGCCATTCCGGAAGCTCAAAGGTTTCTTCCTTCAAGGCCCGGCGGGTGACTTCCAGCAGATAGCCCAAAAGAAAAGGGATTCCGATTATCAATACGGCGGCGATGTGCAAAAGCGCCCCCAAAAGCCACTTTTCCAGCCAGCGTTTGTCGGCGAAAAGCAGGGAAAACGCCTTTCCAACGTCAAGCATTAGAACCTCCCGTTCGAAGTGCGGCCGTCCGTCCAAGCTGGCGCAGAAAACGCCGGCCGTAAACGGCCGAAGAAAATAAAATCATTCCGAGCGCCGCGGGCGTCAAAATCCGCGCGGCGGAATGAAAATCGAATACATAGGCAAGCAAAGTGAGGGACACCGTCAAGGCTGCCAGCCTGCCGATGAGATTGGAGGTTGGGACGAAAGTCAATTTGTTCTTCCAAATTAACGCCAGAAGAATGATAAATACATCCCTTCCCAGAATCAGAACGGCCAGCCACAACGGAAAATTTTTCTCGAGCATTGCAAAAATGGTCAGGCCGGCTACGATGATTTTGTCCGAAAGCGGGTCCAGAATCTTGCCGAATTCGGTTACTTGATTCAGCCGGCGGGCCAAAAAACCATCCAAAACGTCTGAAACAAGGCCGAAAAGCCCCAAAACGTAGGCCCAGAGACGGGCGGCGGCAGACTCGGCGGTTAATAGCAGCAAAAAAACCGGTAAAAGCCCCAAGCGGGCAAATGAAAGTAAATTGGGCAGGTTTACAATCGGTCCGTTTTTGGACACAGGCCAAGTATAGTCGGTAAGCGCTGGACTGTCAACCGGATTGACAAAAGGGGTGAAAAGCGTTTAATATGAATTATAGATGGAGGCGAAATAGCCGATGCCTGCCGAGCTTTTACCGGAAAAATGCGGGGTTTTTGGCATTTACGGCGCTAAAAACGCCGCGGAATTGACTTATCTGGGGCTTTATTCCCTCCAGCACCGCGGACAGGAATCGTCCGGAATCGTCTCCAATTTCAATGGGAAACTGCATATCCGCAAAGGGATGGGACAGGTCAACGACGTTTTCACCAAGGAGTCGCTTGCGGAATTGCCCGGGCATATCGCCATCGGCCACAACCGCTACTCCACCACCGGGGCCAATTCCGTCACCAACATCCAGCCGTTTTTGTTCCATTACAAGGGAAAAAGCATCGCCGTCGGCCACAACGGCAACTTGACGAACACGCTATCGCTTCGCAAAAAACTGGAGGATGCGGGCGCCATCTTCCAATCCACCACCGATACGGAGTTGATTTTGCATTTGGTGGCGCACTCCAAGAAGAACGATCCGATCGAAAAAATCATCGATGCACTGAAGCAGTGCGAAGGGGCGTATTCACTTACGTTCATAACGAACGAAGCCATCGTGGCGGCCCGCGACCCAAAGGGGTTTAGGCCCATGGCCTTGGGAAGAATTGACCGCGCCTGGGTCGTGGCCTCCGAAACCTGCGCTTTCGACATCATCGGCGCGGAGTATTTGCGGGAAGTGAACCCGGGGGAGGTCTTGGTCATCGATGAAAAAGGGCCAAAGTCGTATTTCCCGTTTGAAAAGCAGGAGCACGCTTTTTGCATCTTCGAATTCATCTACTTCGCCCGCCCCGATTCGATGATTTACGGGGAAAATGTGGACAAGGTGCGCCGCCGGCTGGGACGGCAGCTGGCCATCGAAAAACCGGTGGAGGCGGACATCGTCATTGCCGTTCCGGACAGCTCCAACACCGCCGCGCTCGGTTTTTCGGAACAGTCCGGCATCAAGCTGGAAATCGGCTTCATACGCAATCACTATGTGGGGCGCACCTTCATCCACCCGGAGCAGGCCATCCGGGACTTGGACGTGCGCATAAAGTTCAACCCTGTGAAGGGGGTTTTGAAGGACCGGCGGGTGGTGATCGTGGATGATTCCATCGTGCGCGGCACCACCTCCAAAAAACTGGTGTCGATGGTGCGGGATGTCGGGGCCAAGGAAGTCCACTTCCGTGTTTCGGCGCCGCCGATTGTTTCCCCCTGTTTTTACGGCATCGACATGCCGACCAAGGAGGAACTGATCGGATCCAGCCGCACGGTGGAGGAGATTCGCAAGTATCTGGGCGTGGACTCGCTCGGCTATCTTTCCATTGAGGGGATGCTTTCGATGCCCTCCTTGCCCAGGGAAAATTTCTGCGTAGCCTGCTTTGCGGGCAAATATCCGACCAAAATTGAATTTCACGGCAAGGATGCCTTGGAGAAAAAAGACCGCCGCCCGGCGGAAATCTGGCCGTGAAAAAATTGATTCATTCAATCATTTAATCATTGAGTAACTTAAAAACACGACAAAGGAGCAAACAAATGCAGCAGGAACCCACGCTATCTATGCGAAAGAGTCAACCCTACCTACTCAAAAGCCGTGTTATCCTTCTTTTAGTTTTCGGCTTCTTGGGAATAACCCAGGTGGGCTGGGGACAGAAATTCTCCTATCCCCCTGCTCGGATGGATGCCTCGGTGGTGGAGGACTACCACGGCACGAAGGTGGCCGACCCGTATCGCTGGCTGGAAAATCCGGATTCACCGGAGGTTTTGGACTGGGTGGAGGCGCAAAACCGATTGACCGCCGCTTTCGTCAACATTCCCGCGCGGGAAAAGGTCAAAACCCGGCTGACCAAACTCTGGAATTATCCCAAATACGGCCTTCCCAAGAAAAAGGAGGGGCGGTATTTCTTCACCAAAAACGAGGGGCTGCAAAACCAGTCCGTGCTGTATATGCAAAAGGGGTTGGATGCGACGCCTTCGGTGGTCATCGACCCGAACCAACTAAGCACGGACGGCACGATTGCCCTTTCGGCAACGGAATACACCAAGGACGGAACGCTCTTGGCCTATGCTTTATCAACCAAGGGGAGCGATGAACAGGAATTCCGGATTCGCAATCTGGACACCGGCAAGGATTACGACGAGGTCTTAAAGTTTTGCAAGTTTACGGACGTCGCTTGGAAACACAACAAGGAGGGCTTCTTTTACAACCGCTACCCCGATCCTTCCACCGTGGCCCCGGAAGACCGGAACCGCTACAACAAACTCTACTGGCACAAATTGGGAACGCCACAGTCGGAAGACCCGCTCGTCTATGAGCGGCCGGACAACGGGGACATGGGCTTTTCTCCAAAAATCACTGAGGACGGCCGCTATCTGGTCATTCATGTCTGGCACGGCACGGATCCGAAAAACCGGATTTACTACAAGGATCTGGAAACCGACGGGCCAATTGTGCGGCTATTGGATGAGGCCGACGCCCTGTACAGTTTCGTATACAATGCCGGTTCCACCTTCTATTTTCACACCGATTTGAATGCTCCTCGCGGACGCATTATCGCCGTTGATTTGAAAAACCCTGCCCGGGAAAACTGGAGGGAGATTTTGCCCCAGCAGGAGGATGTAATTTCTTCGGTGAGCGCCGTCAACAACCAATTCGTCGTCGTGTTCCGGCATCATGCTCATAATCAATTGAAAACTTATAACCTGAACGGCTCCTTCCTGCGGGATATCGAACTGCCCACCATCGGCTCCGTAGCCGGGATTTCCGGGGGGCCCAACGACTCCGAAATGTTCTACAACTTCACCTCCTTTTTGTACCCGACCACCATTTTCCGCTACGATTTCCAGACGAATCAGAGCGCCGTTTTCCGTAAGCCCGAAGTCGATTTTGATCCCGCCGGCTATGAAACCAAGCAGGTGTTTTACCCCTCGAAAGATGGCACCAAAATACCGATGTTCCTCACGCACAAAAAAGGGTTGGAGTCAGACGGAGACAACCCGGTCTGGCTCTACGGTTACGGCGGATTTAACTCCAGCATGACTCCCTTCTTCTCTCTTACCCGCTTGGTTTGGCTCGAGGCGGGGGGGATCTACGCTACGGCCTGCCTGCGGGGTGGGGATGAATACGGCGAGGAATGGCACCAAGCCGGAATGCTGGAGAAAAAACAGAATGTGTTTGACGACTTCATCGCCGCAGGAGAATGGTTAATTGCCAATAAATACACCAGTTCTTCCAAGCTGGTCATCAACGGCGGCTCCAACGGCGGGCTTTTGGTGGCCGCCTGCATGGTCCAGCGCCCGGAGCTTTTCGGCGCGGTGGTCTGCCAGGTGCCGGTGATTGACATGCTCCGCTACCACAAGTTCACGGTCGGCCATTACTGGGCGCCGGAATACGGCAACGCGGAGGAAAACCCGGAGCATTTCAAGTTTCTGCACGCCTATTCCCCGCTGCACAACATCAAGAAAGGAACGGCTTACCCGCCCGCAATAATCACCAGCGCCGACACGGACGACCGGGTGGTGCCGGCCCATTCAAAAAAGTTCGCCGCCGCCATTCAAACCGCGGATGCGGGGAAAAACCCGATTCTTTTGCGGGTGGAGACGAAGGCGGGACACGGCGCCGGGAAACCGACCACCAAGGTTATCGAGGAGCAATCGGACATTTACGCGTTCGTGTTCAAGGTTTTGGGGATGGAAGAAAGTATTCAGGCCTTGAAAAAGCCAAAATCTACAGAGCCTTAATCACCAAAAGCGTCAAATCGTCCGCCGCCGGGGCGCTGCCGGCGAAACGGCGCACGGATTCGGTGACCTGCGCCAAAATCTCCGGAGCTGTTTTTGACAAAACCGGTTTGACCGTTCCAAGTAACCGCCCTTCACCGAACATCTCTCCTGTTTCATTGTTCGCCTCCGTAACGCCATCGGAAAATATCACCAAGACCTCCCCCCCAGAAAGCATTACCGTTTCCTCGTCATAGGGCAACCCGTCAAACGCCCCCAAAAGCGGCCCGCCGACGGTCAGCTCCCGGTGACTTCCATCCGGCTTGAAAAGATAGGGGGGATTGTGGCCGGCGTTGCAGTATGAAAGCGTCATTTTAACCGGGTCCAATGCGGCCAGAAAGAGGGTGACGAACTGTCCGGGAGAAACGGAAAGCTTGAGCATCCGGTTGGCAACCACCACGCACTGGGCGCAGGAATTGGTCACGCCGGCCTGGGCGCGGATGGTTCCCTGCAGATTTGACATCAGCATCGCCGCCGGAAGCCCTTTGCCGGCCACGTCGGCCACCACAAACCCCCAGCGCCCTTCCGGCAAAGTCAGGTAATCGTAATAATCCCCTCCCACTTCCTTGGCCGGGAGCATATAGCCGGCCACGTTAAAGCCGGCTATCTGGGGAACGGTTTTGGGGAGGAGATTTTGTTGGATGGTCTTGGCGGCCCGCAACTCCTCTTCCATGGCCGCGGCCCGCTTTTCCTCCTCGTACAGCCGGGCCGCTTCAATGGTCTGGGCCGATTGCATCCCCACAATGGACAAAAGCCGCTGGTCCTCCGGCGTGAAATCCCCCTCCTTCCGGTTAAAAAGAGCCATAAAGCCGATGAGCCGGTTTTTGACCTTGAGCGGTACGGCAAGAACCGAGCGGACGGGAACGCCGTTCCACTCGGTTCCCTGAAACCGTTCGTCGGTCAAGGCGTCATTGACCAGAAGTGGCGTTTGGTTTTTCACCATCCAGCCGGTGAGCGTGATACCCAGCCGGAAGGGGACCGTTAGGGTGGATTTGTCGAATACCCGTACCAAGGTGTGGGTGTTACCGGTTTTTTCCTGGCTGTCAATAAGAGAGATGTACCCCTGTTCTGCCCGGATACGGGAAAGGCATTTGCTCACGATAAGCTTGTTAATTTCCTCCATCGGCATCGTGGAGGAAACCGCCGTGGCAATTTCGTTCAAAAGCGAAAGCTCCTCCACCGCCTGCCGGAGTTTCTGGTTTTCTTCCTGCAAGTATTCCGCCATTGGTGCTAATATGTGTGCCAAGGCCGCCAGGAGCAACCGTTTTGTGCCTAAAATCCCTTCTAACGCCTTGTTAGTCAAAAATTTGCTTGACAATCGATGGGGGGTGGTTAGATTGACTCTCGAGGGAAACAAGAGGATCGCCGACTAAAAAGGAGGTTTTTTCTTGCTTAGTAAATTGGGGGGGTGCCGGTTGCCATCGACGCCGTTTTTCGGTTTAATCTTTTTCAAAGAAAAAAATATCGTACGTACGCTCGTTCGGAAAACTGAGCTTCTGTTTCTGTGCTTGTCGGCGGCGGCGCTTCTTGGTTTCACCGACAAAAAGCAAAACCCCGATTTGACCGGGGGATTTTTAAGCCCCTCGGTGACCACCGACCAATATGACTATCCCCCGGGCGGTACGGTTCGCATAATCGGAAACGGTTTTCTACCCGGGGAGGGCGTGCAACTGGTAGTGGAGCATGTCGATTCATCCGTCACGGGAGGAGATGGACATCATCCCTGGACGGTTGCCGCCTCTGCCAGAGGAGGATTTGTAAGCGATTGGACGGTTCCCTACGACGACAACCTCGGGGAAGTTTTACGAGTGCGCGCGACGGGGCAGACTTCCCGCTCCCAAGCTACCGCACTTTTTGTGGATGCCAACACCCAGCTTTCTTTGATGACAAGCCTGCCGGATACGCTTTGCCCCGGCGAGGCAATCGAGATCTGTGCCAATCTTTCCCAGCGCTGTGGCTCGGGGGATTTGTCGTCCCTGTCGGGCCAAAACCTTATTTTTTACGTCAACGCCGGCGACTGCGGAGCCAATGTGGGCCAGGCCGGGGAGGATACCGTTGAGACGGATGCGCAGGGAAACGCCTGCTTTAACTGGACGGTTCCGGAAACGCCGGGGGTATTTTCGCTGCGCATAAAATTTCAGGGGGAACAAAAGCCGAATCCCTGTCCGGACATTGGCAACAGCGCCTGCAACCCGGCCGATCCTGCGGCCAACAAACGTTGCACCAATTTATCCTCCTCCAACACCTGTTTCACCTTTGTCGTCGATTCAAGCGCCTGCGGATGCCAAGCTCCGGTTTTGACCTGTCCCGCTTTTATCGCCCGGCATAACGACCCTGGACAATGCGGGGCCGTTGTCAATTATAGTATACAAGCATCTGGAGAATGTAGTCCGATAACCGTTGCCTGCGTCCCTCCGACCGGTTCTTTCTTCCTGGTCGGTACAACCAACGTGGTCTGCACGGCAACGGACACCGCCGGGAATGCAAGCAGCTGCTCGTTTCCGGTTACGGTGCAGGATGCGGAGCCGCCACAGGTCTTCTGCAATCAAAATATTTCGGTCACCACCGGGCCCGGTCAAACGGGCGTGCCGGTCGTATATTCCGCCTCCACATTGGATAACTGCGCCAGCTCGGGGGCCGTCTGTTCCCCCCCTTCCGGCTCGCTATTTCCGGTCGGCGTAACAACGGTGACCTGCACGGCTTCCGATGCTTCACAAAACTCCGCTTCCTGTTCATTCACCATCACCGTAAACGCGGTTCTCTTTTTTCAGCGTAATGGCGCTTTTGCCGGAGACCAGCTGGGGTTTTCTGTTGCCGGCGGCGGGGACTTAAACGGTGACGGTTTTACCGACTTTTTGGTTACCATTCCCGGGGCGGATGTTGGAGGGGCGGGAAATTCCGCGGCCCTGCCGGATGCCGGTTCGGTCGGGGTCTTTTCCGGGGCGGACGGGCAGCTACTGTATGAAATCAACGGAATTGAATCGGGGGACCGGCTTGGCGGTTCGGCCGGAATCGGTGGAGACGTTAACAACGATGGTTATGCCGATTTCATCGTCGGTTCGCCCGACGCGGACGTAAGCGGGATGGTCGACGCGGGTGCGGCCTACGTCTATTCCGGTTACGACGGGAGCGTGCTCTACAAAGTCAAAGGAACCGCCACGGCGGACCGGCTGGGAGGCTCTGCCGGTCTTCTGGAGGACATTAACAGCGACAATTACGACGAGTTTATTATTTGCGCCCCGGGCGCCGATGGGGGCGGGGCGGGGGGCTCGACCGTCCTGCAAGATGCCGGCGCAGTTTACGTTTATTCCGGTCTGGACGGCAGCCTGCTTTATCAAATAACCGGCGAAGAGGCCGCCAATCGGCTGGGGGGATCCCTGGGAGTCGGAGGGGATGTGGATGAAGACGGCGTGGAGGATTTTATCGTCGGAACGCCGGAGGCGGATATAAACGGGATGGTCGATGCGGGCGCGGCCTATGTCTATTCCGGTAAGACCGGGCAACTTCTGTATTCGATTTACGGTCCAGCAGCCGGTGATCAGTTCGGGTACGCGGTTGGAATTTCTGGAAACCCGGACGGCGCCGGCGGGGATGATTTCATCGTCGGCGCGCCGGGAACGGATGTTCTCTCTGCGGGGAGCGCCGCCACACTGTTGGATGCCGGCGCCGCCTACATCTATTCCGGGTCGGACGGGACGCTTCTGCATGAATTCAAGGGAACGGAAGAGGCCAACCGCTTGGGCGGATCCGTCGGCTTGATTGAAGACGTGGACATGGGGGGTGAGGACGATTTTTACATTGCTGGCCCGGAGGCTGATCCAAACGGATTAATCGATGCAGGCACGATGACGGTCTATTCGGGTGAAACCGGCCAGCCCCTTTTCCAGGTGGATGGGGAATCCTCCGGAGACCGGCTGGGCGGGTCGGTGAGCATCTTTGAGTCGCTTACCGGCAAAGAAGGAATTACCCGCTTCCTTATCGGCGCTCCGGGAGCCGACTTTGGAACGGAAACCGACGCTGGTTCAGCTTTCGTTTACCAAATCGCCTTTAAAGGAGATATGAACGGTGACGGACGCTTGGCGGCGGCGGATGTGGTGCTTTTGCTTAACTGCATTTATCTGAATAGCGGCTTCTGCCCGGTTGAAATAGCCGATATGAACTGCGACGGTTCCCTGATAAGCCCGACCGATGTCGTGATTCTTCTGAATGCGACCTTTTTGGCAGAACCGATCTTCTGCGTGCAGTAAGGCCCACTTAGACCATTTCCCCCATCGTCTTCACCTTCAATAAACGAAGCAATTCCTGAAACAAAGGCTCGCTCCGCGCTTTTTCCAAAAGCGGATTCCTTTCCAGAAAAACCCAGACGATTTTGTTTTCCGCCGTTCCCTTGCGGATCCACTCGTAGAAGTTCTCCTTTTCTCCCAAAAACCAAAACGCAAGTATCAGATTCTCGATGATGTCTTCATCCCAAGGGGCGTTTTTCAAGGTGTCCGCGATTTTGACGCGTGCCCTGTCCGGCTGGCCAAGCGCAGCATAGAGCGAGGCCATGGCGGAATCGCCGAACGGTTCGTTCGGCTCCACTTCGACGTATTTCTGCAAATAATGCAGGGCTTTTTCAGATTGCCCCTGATAAAAGTATGTTCTCGATAAAAGATAATAGCCAATTTCCAGGTGGAAGGAGGACTCGCCGGAATCAAAAACTTTTTGAATATAGTTTTCCGCTTCGGAAAACCGGTTCAGGCTCAGGTACAACCGCGCAAGAAGCCAAAGCACGAAGGTTAGCGAAGGATCCTCCTCGTAGGCACGTAGATATTCCCGCTCCGCCCGTTCAAATTCGCCAAGATATATGTAGGTGCTCGCGAGATTGGAACGGGCCGCTGCGAAACTCGGTTTCAATTCGAGAGCTTTCAAAAACTGCTCCTTGGCTTTTCGGAAACGCCATTCTTTGTAATAAATCAGCCCCAGCGATTTATAGGCTTCGGCACATAAGGGGTCGATGGCCAACGCCTTTTGAGCGGCCTCCTCTGCTTTTCTTAATATTCCTTTATCCGTTTCGTAATAACGGTCGATCATCTGCACGTAGCTGTCGGCCAGTCCGGCGTATGCCAAAGCATAGTCGGGGTCAATATCCAGGGCCTTTCTAAACATCTGTATGGCGATAAGCAAATCCTGTTTGGTGTACTTGTAGAAGTAATTCCGCCCTTTAAGATAATTGTCGTACGCCTCAAGGTTTCCTTTGTACTTCAGGGCTATTTTTTGCTCATCCTGATTGGAGAGCCGTATTCTCAAGGCCCCGGCGATGTTTTTGGCTATCTCCTCCTGCAATACAAAAATTTCCGTCAGTTCCCGGTCGTAGCGCTCTGCCCACAGGTTGAAACCCTCCCGGGCGTCAATAAGCTGCGCGGAAATCCGGATGCGGTTTCCAAACCGACGCAAACTCCCCTGCAAAACGGCATCCAAAGCGAGGTTTTTTCCCAGCTCCAGGACATTGACCGGCTTGTCCTTGAAGGGCAAAACGGCATTGCGTGAAGCGACCCGGATGCTTTCAATTTTGGACAAGTCGGTGATAATATCCTCCGTCATTCCGGCGCAGAAGTAATCGCTGTCCGGGTCCTGGCTCAAATTGTCGAAATACAGAACGGCCACCGACTGTTTATCTTTTTTCCCGCTTCTCGGTTCCACCAATTCCCTTTGGCAATCCCGGAGCGCGGAAGCCAGCTCGGCAGCGGAGGAAAAGCGTTTGTCCCGGTCTTTAGCCAATGTCCGCTCCACGACGGATTGGAGAGAAGATGGGCTTTCCGGCCGAAACCGGCTCAGGGGTAGCGGTTTTTCATTCAAAATGGCATACACCACGGCTGCCGGGTGGGCTCCGCTGAAGGGTAGGCGGGAGGTGACCATTTCATACAAAACTATCCCAAACGAAAAGAGGTCGGTGCGAAAATCGAGTTCTCCCCCTTCCGCCTGCTCGGGGGACATATACCCTGGCGTTCCGGCCGAAGTTTCGGGGCCGAGGCCGGAGACCCCCTTAAGCTGGGCCAAACCGAAATCCAAAATTTTGGCTTGTCCGTCTGCGTTCACCAAGATATTGTCCGACTTGATGTCGCAGTGCACGATGCCGGCTTGGTGAGCCTTGGCCAAACCTTCGGCGATTTGCACCCCCAATTCCAGTACTCGCTCCATCGGCAGCCCCTCGACAACGATTATATCCTTAAGCGAGCGCCCCTCCACGTACTCCATTGCAATGTAGGATCGGTCGCCAAACTCCCCGACCTCGTAGATGGTGACAATATTCGGGTGATTCAAAGCCGCGGCCGTCCGGGCTTCGTGCAGAAAACGCTGTTTGGCCTCCGGGTCTACGGACGTTCCAAGGGGAAGAAACTTGAGGGCGACCTTGCGGCCGAGCCTGGTGTCCTCCGCCAGATGGACTTCGCCCATACCGCCGGCCCCCAATTTTTTCAGGATTTTGTAGTGCGCAAAATCCGGCCCGCTCATCCCGGAACAAATATAAGCTTATTTCCCGGACATGAGTTTTTCAATTTCGTCCGTTTCCCTCGGAATATGTCCGGTTAAAAGCCGGTAACCCGTCTTGGTGACCAGAACGTCATCCTCGATGCGCACACCGATTCCCGTTTCGGGGATGTAAATCCCCGGCTCGACGGAAATGACCATCCCCGCTTTAAGCGGGCTGCCGTAATCGCCGACATCGTGTACGTCCAGTCCGATGAAATGGCTGGTGCCGTGGATGAAGTATTCCCCGTACCCCGCCTCCTCGATCACCCGTTTGGCTTCCGCGTGAACGTCTTCCCGTACGTATGCGCCCGGCTTGATTTTGGCCATGGCGGCTTTTTGCGCTCTCAAAACGATTTCGTAGATTTTCCGCTGTTCGGGTGTAAATTTGCCGGAGACGGGAATGGTGCGGGAAACGTCGGCGGCGTAGTGGTCAAACTCCGCCCCAATATCCATCAGGAACAAATCCCCCTCTTTTATGACGGCGTCATTGCGCCGGTAGTGCAGAATGGTGGTGTTTTTTCCGGTGGCGACAATGGAGGGAAAGGCCACGCGTCGAGCCCCACGGGCCTTGAACTCATTCTCAATGATATCCTGGATGTCCCGTTCCGTCATTCCCGGCTTGATCGTTGACGCCGCTTTCCCAAACGCCTCGCCTGTAATGTCGATGGCCTTCCGCATCACCACCAGCTCTTCTTCGCTTTTAATGGCACGCATCTCGCGGATTAAATGGGACATATTTTTGATGGAGGTACCGGGCACGCGGGCGGTCACGTCCTTGTAGAAATTAAGATCGGCCGGAATGGGAGAATTCGAAGCAACCGGCGGAGAAAGGTAACACAAGTTGGTGGTATGCTGGAGATAGGAGTTAACCATCCATCCCAGCCCGCCGGTGCGCCCCACATATTCGAAACCGAGCGAGTCCTCAAGTTTTTTACCCAGTGAGGGGCGCTCGCCGCTCCAGCGCTCATCTTCCGGGTTGCGGGGAGCCAAAAGCAAAACATCCTTGCGGCTTCTTTCCTTGGGGGCCAAAACCAAAATGGCGCCTGGTTCCTCCACACCGGTCAGGTAATAAAAATTGTTATCCTGTTCAAATTCCCCTTCAAAGCTTCCGGTCCTGCCGTACAAAACGGCCACTCCGTCCCCCATCAGCTCCATCAGTCTGGCTCGCCGCTCTTTGAAAATTTCCTTGGGCAACCCGTAAGTGGCACTCGCAATACCGATAGCGATTACCAGCGCGAACAATGTCCTTTTCATTATTAGTTCTCCTCTTCGTTGAATGTTCAACTGGTCAAATATGCTTTAAATCCTGGGGAGTTGGCAATATCTTTCAAGCGCGGGTCCAAGGCCGCCTCGACGGGAGTGTAATATTTGGAGCGGGAGTTTTTTAAAGCTTCCACGGCTTGAACGGCATCCTTTTTTTGTCCAAACAGTATCCCCGCGACCACCTTCAAGGCGGCCTTTTCCTCGGGCTTGGCCAACTCCACTGCCTCCCCTTGCCGAACAGCGCAAAAAGCCTCCTCTAATTTCCCCTCCGCCCCTCTAATTAAAGCCAGACTGGCCAGCATCAACGGGGTCAGCAAGACCGGGACTTCGTCAAGCTGTCGTTCGAGAAACGCCCTTCCCGTTCCCCAAGCCAGCCGGGCCTCCTTTTCCATCCCTTTGAGGGCATAGGCCAGTCCCAGCAGGTAGAGGTTGGTACCGTTGACCGAATTCCCTACCCGTTGCAAAAGTTGAATGGCACGATCATGGTCGGATAGCAGAATCAAACCGAAACTAATGGTTTCGGCAAAACTTGGGTTTTCGCAACGCTCCGCCGCCAGTCGAAAGTCCTCCCGGGCCAACTCGAGCTTCCCCTGGCGGATATGCAACCAACCGGCGATGTCATACGCCTTGAAATGCCCCAAAACCAGTTCATCGCAGCGTTTAAGGTAGTTTTCCGTCAACTCATAATTCTGCAGTACCCAGGCGGTTTCCGCCGCCGTTAGAAACGCCAGAAAAAAGGTTGGACGGAGTTCCAGTACTTTTTGAAAGGCCCGCAGCGCCTCGGCGTATTTCCCTTCCTCAAAACGGGCGGCACCAAAACTGTAGTAGGCATCCGCGTAGTTCGGCTTCAACTCAATTGCCCGTCCCAGTTCGACCGCTGCTTCGGCAAAACGCCTCTGGCTGGCGTAGAAGCGCCCCAAAGCCCGGCGGGCTTCCGCCAGATCCGGTGAGATCTCCAGCGCTTTTTTTATATTTTCCTCGGCCTTTTTGATGTACTCCGGATTAAAATCAATGCGCCGGATGCTGTAGGAGGTGTACACTTCTCCCAGACCGGCCCAGGCCTCGGCAAAGGCGGGGTCCAACTCAATCGCTTTTTCAAACATTTTCACCGCCAAATCGATGTACTCCTTCTGCGCTTCAGTAACTACACTCCAGTTGTATTCCCGGCCCTTGAGGAAATAATCGTAGGCCTGCAAATTGTTGGTCGGAATCTTTTCGATGCGGGCCAAATCGTCGGGGGATAACCGGACTTTCAAGGCCGATGCCACTTCCTTGGAAACTTCATCCTGAATTTCAAAAATATGTTTCATTTCTCGGTCAAAGCGACGGGACCAGACCTGAAAACCGTCCGCGACCTTGGTCAGTTGTGCCGTGATGCGCACGATGCTGGCAGCCCGGCGCACGGAGCCCTGCAAAACATAATCAACCTGCAGCCGGCGGCCGATTTCCGCCAAGTCGATCGGCTTGAAGCGGAATTGTTCCACCTGCATTCGGGAAGCGACCCGCAGCCCTTCGATATTGGATAAATCGGTAATGATGTCTTCGGTGATTCCGGCGGCGAAATATTTATCCTCCTCAGAATCGGACAGATTATCAAAATGCAAAACCGCCACGGAAGGGCGGATGGGGGCTTGCGCCACGGGCAGGGTATGGAGGGGGGATTGAACCAAGAGACGCAAATCGGACGCCAGTTCCCGGGCACTCTGGTAACGGCGAGCCGGGCTTTTTTCCAGCGCCTTCAAGATGACCGTCTCCAACCCGGCCGGGATATTGGCGGCATAATGCGCCAAGGGTTCCGGTTTTTCGTGCAAAATGGCATAAATGACCGCAGCCGGGTGTTCCGGGGATTGCGGCCCCGCAAAGGGATGCCGACCGGTGAGCATTTCATACATAATCATCCCCAAAGCAAAAAGGTCCGCCCGAGCATCCACCAACTCCCCACGGGCCTGTTCCGGAGCCATATAGGCGGCGGTTCCAAGGGCGGCCCCGGTCGTCGTAATCCGGGTGGTGTGCCGGATTTTGGCCAAGCCGAAATCCATTATCTTAAGCCGCCCTTCGGCGGTCACAAGGATGTTGTCCGGTTTGATGTCCCGGTGAATAACCCCCTTTTTGTGGGCCGCTTCCAGCGCTTCAGCCAGTTGCAGTGAATAATCGAGAACGGTGGGCACCGAAAGTTTGCCGACGGCGATGATTTTGGAAAGAGCCTCCCCTTCCACCAACTCCATCACGATAAACTCCCGGCTGTCGTATTCCCCGATTTCGTAGATGGTGCAGATGTTGGGATGGTTCAAAGCCGAAGCGGCCCGGGCTTCGTTCAAAAAACGGGCTTTGGCCTCGGGATGGGATACGAATTGCGGGGAAAGAAACTTCAGCGCCACCGCTCGCTCCAACCGGGTGTCCAGTGCCCGGTAAACCACCCCCATTCCCCCTTGGCCGATTTCCGATTCAATCCGGTAGTGGGAAACGGTCTGGCCTATCATTTTTGCTGGAAGAAACCTGCAAAGAAAAAAAAGGAAATATTACAGCCGTCGGAATAGCCGCCCGCCCGTTTCATACCATTTTAGTATGCCTATTTAGGGAAGGAAAGTAAAGGGGTCAGCCCCGACTGCCGGTAAGGCGGACAATCCAGATGGAAAGCTCATACAGGATGTAAAGCGGAACGGCCAATGCCACTTGGGAGAACAAATCGGGGGTCGGTGTAACGGCGGCGGAGACGATTAGAATGGCAACAACTGCCCAACGCCGCCCGGAGGCCAGCATCACGGCATTCACGATTCCCAGCTTGCCCAAAAAGAAAGTCACGACCGGCAGTTCAAAAACCGCTCCAAAAGCGAAAACCATAAACGCTACAAACCCCACGTAGTCCCCCACCGTAATAAGGGGGGCCAGTTTTTCGGTCTGAAAGCCCAAAAGAAACTTCACCGCTACCGGCAAGACCATGGTAAAGCAAAAAGCCCCTCCAATTGCAAAAAAAAACGTGCCAAAGAAAATGACCCCAAAGGCCGCTTTGGATTCCCGCTCCAAAAGTCCCGGCACCACGAACTGCCAGGCTTGATAAAGAAGGACCGGGACGCTGGCGATAAGCCCACCCCACATCGAGATTTTGATGCGCACGCCGAACGCCTCGGTAACGGATGTGAAATAGACCTTGGGCACATCCCGGGTTATAAAATCCAGTATCTCCCTGGAAAAAAACCAAATGGCGACGGAGGTGACCAAAACGGAAACGAGGCAGACGATTAGCCGTCCGCGTAGCTCCTCCAGATGCTCGACAAAGGTCATTTCTCTTTGATTTTTAGTCATACCTAAAAATCTTTAGGTGTTTTCGTAAGGGATAGATTTAAGAACTCAACAGCTTCTTCAATTCATCCAAAAATTGCCCTTTGTCCTGGAATTTGCGGTAGACCGATGCGAACCGGACATAGGCCACTTCATCAATTTCGCGCAGCTTTTCCATCACCAGTTCCCCGATTGACGGCGATTCTATTTCCCCTTTGGACATGGACAAAAGTTTTTCTTCGATTTCATCCACCATTGCATCAATTCGTTTGGAACCAACCGGGCGCTTCTTGCAGGCCAGTTCGATCCCCATGCGAAGTTTTTGGCGATCGAACGGCTCCCGGCGGCCGTCGTTCTTGACCACCATCAGCGAGACGTTTTCTACATATTCATAGGTGGTGAAACGCTTGGCGCAGGCCAGACACTGCCGGCGGCGGCGGACTGCTTTGCCGTCCTGCACGCTGCGGGAATCGATGACCTTGTCCTCTTCCTTGCCACAGTAGGGACACTTCATAACAGTTTCAGCCCGACTTTGCCGCCAATTTTTGCTCTTAAAAGTTTTTGAGCAGAAATCGCATTACCGGCGATTTCAAGATAACCCAAACTTCCCAAAATAAGAGCAGTTTGTCCCCTTGGAATGCTTGCGTAATTTGGGGCAAGGCCGCTCATTTTGCGATTTCCCAGTTTCACCTCTACTCTTTTCCCCTGAATCATTCCATAAGTAAAATTGGTCACCAGATTCCCGAAGCGGTCAATATATATAATTTCCCCGGCAGAATGTCCGCCCCGCCTGACCGGTTGGGGGAACGGAAACAAATGTATCGAGTCCAAGGCGGGGCCGAACACCTCGGGCGCAACACCCAAAGAAAGATAGGCCGCCGTCGGCCCGAAAACATCCCGGGCGTCAAAAGTTTGGGAGGTACCCGAAAAAAAATATTTTTCATTTTGGAGCCAAAACGCCTTTTTATTCCTGCTGTTTTGCCACACCAAGCCGAAAAGGCCGTTATCCGGCCCGACGTAAGCCCCCTTCCCGGTGACAAGCAAAATCGGTTTTCGGTTGGAGCCGACACCGGGGTCAACCACACAGAGGTGGATGGTGCCGGCGGGATAAACCGGGCAGGCGGAGGCAACAAAAAAGGCCGCCCGGCAAATGTCGTGGGCGGCCAGCTCGTGCGAGAGGTCCATTATTTTGCACTTGGGATTTATCGATAAAATTACTCCCTTTACAATAGCGACATAAGGATCGGCCGTGCCGAAATCGGAGGAAAACGTGATCACAAATCCAGTAAATTCAAACCAATTTCCGCATCCATTTTGCGCTCAATTTTGGCAAATGAAGTGAAAACAAATATTTCCAAAGTTAGGGCCACTTCGGCCGAGAAAAGATGGCCGGTGAAGGCCTTCAAATTCTTGCCGGAAACGGTGACGTGCGCGTGAACGAACGGTTTGCCGTCCAGCGCGGCGATATTGCCGGTGATGTTGCCCACTTCCATATCCTCTTCGAATTTTTCCTTCTCATATTTACAGGTTTTTAAATCGTAGTAGCCCAGTTCAAAATTGTTGATGGCACCCAACCCAAAGAATGCTCCAGAACTGATATTCTCTTTTGTCGCGAACTCAACGATGGAGGAAACAACCTCTTCCCCCTTTCCCAGCCGGAGAAAATATCCGTTCTCGACTTTTCGGTATTTCATCAGCCCGATTCCCTCCGCATCCAGGTCAGGTATTCGGCCAGCCCTTTTTTAACCTCAAAAGCCAGAACCTCCGGGACTTCGTAAGGATGCAGTTCAACAATCCTTCTTTTTAGCCGTTCGATAGGAGCCGCTGTTTTAATAAAAAGCTGGAATTCCTTGGCCCGCTCGATTTTTTCCTTCCAACGATATTGGGAGGAAACTGGAAACGATGCGACACAGGCGGCTAATTTTTCCTCAAGCAAAACGGTTGTCAATCTCTCCCGTATCTTTTTATTTGGAACGGTGACCAGAACCAGCCAGTGGTGAGTGGTGACTTTCATCGCCGGATTTTTCGTTTCAGCGCTTTCTCCACTCGGTCAACTTTTTCTGTCAGCGGGCTGGGAAAGTTCTTTCGGTCGTCCACCACGATGCGGGTATAAACCCGTGTGGAATCCTTGCGCAAAAGATAATGACACTTCTTAATCAAGGCGAAAACCGCGTCCCAATCCCCCTCGACAAGGGTGCACATCGCCGTGGTTTGATACTTGAGCCCGCTTTTGTCGATTAAATCGATGACTTTGGCCACCGGCTCGGAAAACTTGGGCCCCTTGTCAACCGGAAAGGTGGCGAATTCAACCAGCATAACCGGACAGTCGTTGGGTGTAGAGCGAAAATCGGGAAGCCAAACCCTTCACCTTTTTGGCCACCTCCGCCAGTTTTTCCTTGGACTGGCGATTTTGTAGCGCCTCGTCCATCATACCGGCAATCTCCTCCATTTCTTTTTCTTTCATTCCGCGCGTAGTCACGGCCGGGGTTCCAACGCGTATGCCGGAAGTGACCAAGGGCGGTTGCGGGTCGAATGGAATCGTGTTCTTGTTGACGGTAATACCGGCCAAGTCGAGCGCGGCCTCCGCCTCCTTTCCGGTCATCTCCTTGCGCCGCAAATCCACAAGGAACAGATGTGTGTCCGTTCCGCCGGAAACCAGCCGGTAACCCCGCCGTGCAAAGCTTTCTCCCAGCGCACGGGCGTTGCAAACAATTTGCCGCTGATACTCCTTGAACTCTTCCGTCAACGCTTCCTTGAAAGCCACCGCCTTGGCGGCGATGACATGCATCAAAGGCCCACCCTGAATGCCGGGCATAATAAGTTTGTCTAACTTTTGGGCATGTTCCTTTTTGCACATCACCATTCCTCCCCGCGGCCCGCGCAGGGTTTTGTGGGTGGTGGTGGTGACAAAATCGGCATACGGCACGGGGGAGGGATGCAGGCCGGCCACGATGAGCCCGGCGATGTGGGCGATATCGACCATTAAATAAGCCCCGACTTTATCGCAAATTTCTTTGAACCGCTTGAAGTCGAGAATGCGCGGATAGGCCGAGCCGCCGGCGACAATCATTTTCGGCTTTTCGGCAATCGCCTGCTTTTCCAATTCATCATAGTCGATGGTTTCCGTCTCCGGTGAAACACCGTAGGCCACTACTTTGAAAAATTTGCCGGAGAAATTGAGCGGATGGCCGTGGGTCAAATGCCCTCCATGGGACAAATTCAGCCCCAAAATTTTATCTCCGATTTCCAAAGCCGCAAGATAAGCCCCCATATTGGCCTGCGAGCCGGAGTGGGGCTGGACGTTGGCATGCTCGCAGCCGAAAAGTTTCTTGGCCCGTTCAATGGCCAGATTTTCGGCGACATCCACAAACTCGCATCCGCCGTAATAGCGCCGTCCCGGATACCCTTCCGCATATTTGTTTGTCAAAGGCGAACCCATCGCCTCCAAAACCGCCTCGGAGACGAAATTCTCGGAGGCAATCAACTCCAGCTTGTTCGCCTGCCGCCGGGTTTCGTTTTGAACAGCTGCGTAGGTCTCTGGGTCGGTTTTCTTGAGATGCTCCAGCATTTACTTCCCCTTTTTCCGGCCCCTGAAAGTTTTCCTTTTGGCTGCGGTTTTGGAAGAGGGCTTGCTCTTCTTTTTCACAGGTTTGCGTTCGACTGCTTTTTTCTTGGTCTGCGACCCTGCCGGCGCCTTTTTCTTTTTGGCCTTGAGGGGTACAGAAGTACCAGCATTGAATTCCTTGACCGTCTTCACCATCCATTTCAGCTTGGCGACCGCGTCCGAATGCGGCAGAAACTCCAGCCCGCAGGAAGGGGAGACAAAAATTTCGGGCCGGTTTTGTGACGCCAGCTTTTTATAGATGGAGAAAAGCTCCGCTTTCGGCTCCAGCTTGATGTTGCGGGCGTCAAGGCAGCCGGCAACGATTCCCCTATCCGCCGGCGCCTGAAGCAATAACTCCAGATTTTCCGGTTTTGAAACCGTGTCGACGGCAAATATATCCACCGGAAAATCGTACAGAGAAGGCACCAGCGGCTTTATTGTACCGAAATACAAACACAAGATTTTCTTGGCGCGCACGCCCTCCAGCATTTCCGTCAGGGCCCGCTTGGCCAACGGCAGACCCTCCGGCGCCCAGGTTAGGTACGGCTCGTCAATTTGGATGTATTGCGCACCCGCATCTTGAAGCGATAAAACCTCACTGCGGAGAATGGAGGCCAGCGCCATCACCAGCCGCTCTTCATCCTTGTAATACTCATCCACCGACATTTTTGCCAACGTATACGGGCCGACTACTACCCCTTTCAATCGGCGTCTCGAATGAATCGAGGCATTTCGATATTCCACGCCCGCGATGGCGGTTTTCGAGTGCAGCTCCCCCGTAAAGACCGGCTTGCGGTAATAGACGTTGTTGTCGAAAAAACGGATTAGACCGTTGATGTGCGCCCCCTCGAAATTTTTGGCGAAGAAGGTGGCGATATCATCCCAGCGGATTTGCCCGTCGGTCGGCAAATCGACTCCCGCTTCTTCCTGCTCCCGGACGACGCGTTGTATGGTGGCTTGATAGACCCGTTCCAGTTCCTCTGCGGAAATTTTCTTTTGGTCAAAGTTGTTCAGCGCGTTCCGCAAGTTAGGAACGCTTTTGTCCGATGAAATTTTTGGATAATTGCCGACCACCGTCGTTTTTATCATTTCACCTCGCTTCGGTTTCTAAAATACACTTTCCAAATAAGTTTGATAGTGTTTTTCAATTTCGTTCATATTATCGCCGCCGAACTTTTCCAAAAATGCAGAGGCCAAAACCAAAGCCGCCATCCCTTCCGCCACAATGCCATACGTGGGAACCACGCAAACGTCCGAGCGCTCCACAATCGCTTCCTTCGGTTCCTTGGTTTTGATGTCCACCGTTTTCAAGGGCTGCATCAAGGTGGATAGCGGCTTGCAGCAGCCCCGGATGACGATATCCTCGCCGTTCGTCACGCCTCCCTCCAGCCCGCCGGCGTTGTTTGTCCGCCGGAAAAAATATTTCGTGCGCTTTCTCTCTGCCGACATTTTTGAAACGTAATAAATCTGGTCGTGCACCTGCGAGCCGAACATCCCCGCCTGCCTGAACCCGGCGCCGATTTCCACCCCCTTTACCGAATGGATGGACATCACCGCCGCCGCCAGTTGCCCGTCCAGCTTTCTATCCCAGTGAACGTAGCTCCCCAAACCGACTGGAACACCCGTGGCAATGACCTCAAACACGCCGCCGACGGTGTCTTTTTTCTGAATTGCCTCGTCAATTTTCGCCATCATCCGCTTCTCCAAACCACCATCGACAGCCCGCACGGGCGAGGCCTCCGCTTTTTGCGCCAAAACATCAAACGGCGGACGCGCCCCTTCCGGCAATCTTTCTCCGCCGATATCGATGACGTGGCTGGTGATGCGGACGCCGAATTTTTGCAAGAAAAGCTTGGCAAATGCGCCGGAGGCCGTACGGGCGGCCGTCTCGCGGGCGGAAGCCCGCTCCAACACATTGCGGATGTCGGACTGATTGTATTTGATGGCTCCCGCCAAATCGGCGTGGCCCGGGCGCGGCGCCGTCAAAGGATTGGCCTTCTTTTTCTCCTCTTCCGTTTGCGGATTCGGCCCCGCGCCCTCGATGTTCATAATATTTTTCCAGTTTTCCCAATCCAGATTGGCAATTTCAAAGGCGACCGGGCTCCCCAGCGTTTTTTGATGGCGAACGCCGGAGAGAATTTTGATTTTATCCTGCTCGATTTTCATCCGCCCCCCGCGGCCGTATCCCTTCTGCCGCCGCGCCAGCTCGTTGTTGATGAAATCAAAATCGACCGCCAACCCGGCCGGCAATCCTTCAATGATTCCAACCAAGGCCGGCCCGTGCGATTCCCCAGCGGTTAAAAAGCGCAGCATCGGGGGCCAATTTATACAAAACGCCTCCCCGCGCCAATCGTTTCTTGAGGAGCGAAGATTGACAAACCGCAGAGGAAGCGTTAAGCTTTTTTGATTATGAACAAGACAAAAGCGGACATTATCATAATCGGTGCGGGGCATAACGGCCTCGTGGCGGCGGTTTTTTTGGCGCGGGCGGGGCTGAAAGTCACTGTTCTCGAAGAAAAAGCCGCCGTCGGCGGTGCGGCAAAAACGGAGTACCCTTTTCCCAAAGCTCCCAATCTGGGCACCTCCACCGGCGCCTATCTTTTGGGAGTTATGCAGCCGGAGTTGATTGCCAAACTGGGTGCGAATTTCAAACTAATCCGCCGCGACCCGCATTATTTCCTTCCCACCACCGACCGCCGCTACTTGCTTTTTGGCTCCGATGGTGAATCGATGCGCCGCCAATTTTTGGAGTTTTTCACCGAAAAGGACTGGAAGGCAAACGAAGCCCTGAACAAAGAAATCGGCCAAATTCGGGAAGACATCGCCCCCAGTTGGCTCGAAGAACCGCTATCGTTGCAGGAAACGGCTGAAAAATATATACGCCCCGCCTTGCGGAAAACATTTATTGACCTTGTTACCCACCCGGTGGAAGAGTATCTGGCGCGGTTTGGATTTGAAAGTGAGCTTTTGGTCGCGATGTATGCCGTCACGGATGGCTTTTCCGGCCTTTCCGCCAGCTTTGGCACCCCCGGCACGGGGATGAATTTTCTCGTTCACAATATGTGCCGCCTCCCCGGCGCGGACGGCACCTGGATGATTGCGCAGGGCGGGATGGGGAGCGTCACCAGGGAACTTGCCCGGCTGGCGAAAGCGGCGGGGGCGGAGATTTTGACCGAGGCAGGCGTGAAGGAGGTTTTGACCAAAGCCGGGCAGGTAATCGGCGTGGTTTTGCAGGATGGCCGGGGATTTTTTGCCGAAGTCGTCATCAGCAACGCCGACCCGTTCCGCACTTGCGCCCTTGTCGGGCAGGAGAAATTTCCGCAAGCGTTCAACGCCAAACTGGATAACTTTAAGCGCACCGGAACGACGATGAAGGTGAACCTTGCGCTCGACCGGCTGCCCAAATTTGCCTGCCTGCCGGAAGCCCGCGGCCAGCACAACGCCACCATCCACCTTTTGCCGCAGGGGCCGGACGTGATTCGCAAAATCCGCGAGGGGTTTGAAAAAGTCCAGGCCGGGGAGCTGGCCGACTTCCCCACTATCGAATGGTACATTCACACCGCCGCCGACCCATCGTTGCAGGACAAAGAAGAGCATCACAACTCCGCCTTTTTTGTGCAGTGGGTGCCGTATGAGCTAAAAAACTCAACGTGGGAGAGAGAAGAATGGCGTTATGTAAACCATCTTTTCGACATTGCCGAGCGCTTTGCGCCCGGGTTCAAAGACAGCGTGGTGGATGTTTTTCCCTTGACTCCCAAGAAAATCGAAAAGCATTTCGGCATCACCTATGGGCACATCCACCATATTGACAACACCTTCGGCTTTGACCAAAGGATGCCCTATGCCACTCCCATTGCCGGGCTGTATTCCTGCAGTGCCGGCTGCCACCCGGCCGGCTCGGTCATCGGCTCCGCTGGCCACAACGCCGCAATGCGGGTGATGAAGGATTTAGAAGTACGAGTGCGGTAACGCTAAGAGCAGGGAAAGGGTCTTTCCAGAAATACAGCGAGCAACTCCAAAACCACATCCGCTGCCGTTAAAGCCCCATCGCAATTGACATCGGCAAAACAGAGATTACAATCCCCTTCGTTGAGAAAAACGCAATTGAGCTGCAAAGTCACGTCAAAAACTGTGACGTTTCCATCTGCATTTAAATCTCCTCTACTCACAGCGGTACATATTCCAAATACAACCACGGAATCCCCCTGCCCAAGCAAAACTTTTGGAGAAGCCGGTTGACCGAATTGGCCCGTTAATTTAGTAGATGGAGTAAATGGATATTCTGTAAACCCAAGCGTTGATCCATTTGATGTTTGATATTCGATAAATCCTGGCTTACCGCCAATGACTTGATGCGACAAAAGCTCTCCTTTTCCATCCCGGTTGATATCTAATACGAACAGAGGACTAAGGTACGGAAAAGAGTCCGCATGAGAAAATTGACCTGTGTTCGAAGCGAGGTCATATACAAGCAAATACCGAGGTGTGGGATTAGGGGGGGTGCAGGATAGAGAATTCCATTCTTCCCACTTGACAATGAATTCCGGTCCTTGGTCGGAGTCAATATTCCCTATTGCTGGACCCCCGGAAAACGCCAAAAAACAACCCGGTCCGCAGTGAAAGCAGGAAAAACTGTAATAGGTAGACCCAGTCAAGGCACCCAAGTGGAGCCGCTGAAACAGAAGACTGTGACTAAAAGTCGACGGGTCACAATTTCGCTGATTGGAAACATCGTCTTCAACAATAATTAAATCGATCGAACTGCCAATTTTCACCGGTTCTATTTGAACTGGTGCCCCGGGAAGGCCGAACGAATCGGCCAAAGTAAAAGTCGTATCAAGGTATCGTTTAAGGTATCCCGACGTACCGGTACCCGAGGATGGAGGGCAAGAAATAGAAAAATCTAAGCGAAATCCAAAAGAAAATTCAACCTGCCCATCTTCTCTATTTCGCACTGCGAACGTATTGAAACCGCGCTGCGGTGCAGGGAAAAACCTCCGCGTAGAAAAATCGGGCCCATTCCAGATCACTATTGCCGTATCTTTGCTATTTGCAATCAAGTCGGGGCTTCCATCGCTATTCACATCGGCTTGGTTTAGGTTATTCGTGCCGGGTGCAGTAGAGTCTTTGAAAATTAACGAAAAGGTCTTGCCGTCGAAAACCTGAAGTTGATTGCTGGTGATGACAAAAAGCTCCGAAACGCTGTCCCCGGTTACATCAAAACTTTTAAGCAAAAAACCGGTGGGCAATCCCTGAATGGCGAATTCGCGGGTGAAACCGTCTATCAGCTTTTGAGAAAAGGCAATACTTGAGAGTAGCGGAACTAAAAGCAGAGCCAAGAGCCAGCGTGAGGACATATCAATTCCTCCGGTGGAAATATAGCTAATAATTCTGGGTCAACAATTAAAATTATGAGGGGTAGATTAACGGGCCACCGGCTTGGAAAGCAACTCTTCTACCGTTTTCATCAACTGCTCGATGCGGAAGGGCTTGGTGACCACCCGGTCCACGCCGGATTCCTTCAGCTTTTCCTCGTCCAGATTCTGCCCCCAGCCGGTGATGAGAACGACCGGCATATCGGCTCGGAGCTTTTTCACCTCGCGCGCCACCTCCCAGCCGGATAAATCGGGCATCGACAAATCGGTGACCACCAAATCGAACCGCTGGATTTTGAACTTGGCAATCCCTTCCTCGCCGCGCTCGGCGGTCGTGACCTCGTGCCCGGCGGAGCCGAACATATTGACCAACAAATCGCGGATGATCTCCTGGTCGTCGATGGCCAGAATTTTGAGCGACTTTTTCCATCCCTTTTTGGCCGCCTTGGGAATCGGAAAACGGAGCGTCAGTGAACGCCCGGCGATTTCATCTTCGACCAAACTGACCTGCCCTCCCGCTTCGGTTATCCAGCCCAAATCGGTTGGGGACAAACTTTCTTCGAGACGTGAAAAATCGGAGCGGAAAATCTGGCCGAAGCTGACACCGGTTATGCTGTCGTGGCGCGCCTCCGGATTTTTGGAAAGCAGGCGGATGTAAATGTACTGGTTGTCGGTATCGGTTTTCAAGCTTAAAGCGTTGCTTGCACCTTTGGCCATAAGTTCGTGTATCACTTCCCGCAGAAAGTCCTTCAATTTTGTCGAATCGACCCGCACTTCCGGCAACGGTGACAAATCGGCAGCCAGATTTTCTTTTTCCGCCTCAGCCACTTCATCCAGCAAACGATTAATATCCCGATGCTGTCCGGCCAGGGTTGAGAGATTGCGGGCCAACCGCCCCACCTTCTCCCCCGTCTTTTGCGCCAAACCGACCAGTTCACCCAACTTTTCACGCAGGGGCGACCCCTCCGGCAGTTCGGCGGAGGTGAGCTCCAAGTTGCCGATAATGGCGGTCAACTCGTTGTTGATTTCATTGCCGATTTCAACCCCGTCATCCAACCCCAATTCTTTCTTTTCGAGGGCCGAAAGTTTTATCGACACCAGCTCCGCCAAGGCGGCGAATTTTTCAAAATCGGCCGGCGTAAAGGAATGTCGGTACCGCTCCAAGCTCAAAACTCCCCAAACTTTCTCTCCCCGAACCAGCGCCACGGCCATTTGCGAAATCGGCAGCCCGATTCCGCCGGTGGCTTTTAGAATCTGGTCGAAGGCGGCCCGGTTGACCGTCTCCATAAACTCCTTGGCTCGCTCACGTGGAACGATGAGGGGCGTTCTTTCCAAAGCGACGTGCCCCCAAATTCCTTCCTCCAGCTCCAATTCAACCGAATTGAAGGCCGGATACCCCCAGTTTTTTGTCAGTCGGAGCTTGTCGTCTTCAAAACGGAAAAGAAACCCGGTATCGAAGTGAAAGAATGTGACTAAAGCAAAATCTAAAAACGAGCGCAGTTCTCCTTCGCGTTTGACCGTGGCCAACGTCTGCAAAGCCCCCACCCAGTTCTCCGCATGGGCCACCGCCACCGGCTGGCTCAAAAGCGCCACGGCGACCCCTGCCAAGGCGGAAAGATGGGACAAAACATAATCCCCGTTCGGGGCGTTCCCCTCGAATCCAAGCATAATCGCGCCGACAACTTTCCGCTCGTCGAAAAGCGGCAGCAAGAGCGCTTCAGTAATGGGGGGCAGTTCGTGCGGATGCTCAAAAAAGGAAGAGAGTTTTTGTAGTTCGTAGAGCCGTTTTGGTTCGGGACTCTGACAGCCGTTGGAAACGGTTTCGGTCAATACGGGGGATAGCCGATCCCCCACCAGCGGCTCCAAGCTGGAAGAGACCACTTCCCATTTTTCCAGGCGGTGGGCCAAAATCATTCCGAGGCGGTACGGCAGCCGCGCGGCGGCCAAATCGAGGATGTTATGCAGCGCGTCCCCCTTGGAAATGGATGCAATTCCGGAAAGGGTTTTTTCCAGTTCGCGCCTCCACGCTTCGGATTCCTCCGAACGCCGCCGCCCTTCCCGCATCAAGCGCACCCCGTCGGCAAACATTCCCAAAGACAGCCCCACCGGCCCGAGTTCCTCTTCCTCCACCCGGCCAAAACGGTACGGCTCGGCGGCCAACAAAACCAGAACCCCCAAAACCCTCTCCCGCCCGATCATCGGAATGGAAACCAGCGAGCCGAAATTCACGAATGGCGCCAGAGCGGCCCAGGTCTTGCGCGAATGCGCCAAATCCCCGATGACCAGGCTCATCCCGGTCTTGGCGGAGCGGGAGAAAAGCTCCTCCCGGGCGCGAACCCTTTCCCACTTTTTCTCCTGCTCGCGGGAAAGCCCGAAGCTCGCGGCCAAAAGCAGTTCATCCGTGCCGGAATGATAAATGAAGACCGCTCCCGCGGGCGTTCCCCAAAGCCGGCAGATTTCCCGCAGGGACAGGTTGAAAACTTCAACTAACGTATGGGGGTGCATCAAAAGTTCTTTCATTGCGCCGAAAAATTCCGCCAGGGGCGCCGCCTCGACAACCACCTTTTCCTCCCTCGCCTCAAGCGTGCGAAAAGCAAAATAGAAACCGGCAAGAGCGAAAAGCGCCGCGGCCCAAACTGACGGATCGACCCCAAACAGAAGGCGCTGGTTTTCAAACCCAAGAAGATCGGGCAGAAGAAAAAAGGAAGCGGAAAGCAGGAAGGCGGCGAAACTCAAAAAAAACCTCCTGTCCCGGCGCAAGCCCAAAAATAAAGCGCCTGCCGCGCCTGCAAGCAAAACCGCCCCCCAGAGTCCTTTCAAACCTCCCCCCGCAGGCTTTTCCCCTCCACGGAAAGGATTCTTACCGTTTTCAACTGGTTGGCCAAAGCCCCGTCGGCGTTCACAGTGACCCGAATATAATTGTCCGCCGTTCCCGCCGAAACCCCAAATTCGCGCGAGCGCCCGCCTTCAAACAAAACCGAAAGCTTACGGCCTACAAAACGGGAAATGTGCGCGTCCCATTTTTTCTCTGAAAGCTTGCGCAATTTCTCCCCCCGCTCATTTTTGACGGCGGATTCAATTTTATTGGACATTTCGGAAGCCGCCGTGCCCGGTCGGTCGGAATAGGGAAAGACATGCATGTGGTCCACCGGAAGGGAAGCGATGAAATCATGGCCGGACTCAAATTCCTCCTCCGTTTCGCCTGGAAATCCCACGATCAAATCGGTGCCGATGGTGCAATCAGTACGGATTTCCTTCAACTGCGCCAACACTTCTCGCACCTGCGCGGTGCGGTAGCGTCTTTTCATCCGCTCCAGAACGGTGTCGCAGCCGGATTGAATCGGCGTATGAAAATGCGGACAAATCCGCTCCTCGGAGCGGAAAAGCTCCAAAAGTTTCTCATTTACCTCATTGACTTTGATGGAAGAAAGCCGCAAGCGCGGAATCTTCGTCCGTTCCAAAATGAGACGCAAAAGCCCGTCCAAACGAATCTTTCCGTCCCAATATTTTCCGATATGCACGCCCGTCAAAACCACTTCCTTGTAGCCCGCTTTTTCGAGGCGCAATATTTCAGCCAACACATCTTCGGAGGAACGAGAACGGTCGTTCCCGCGCGAGAAGGGAATGACGCAATATGAACAGTTATCCTCGCAACCGTTCTGGATTTTTACAAAAGCACGGGTATGGGTTCGATTGGGACTGACGAAATCAATCGGAACCGAAAATCTTCCAGAAAGAATATCCTCAGGAAAGAGCTCCGAAAGCTCGGCAAGAATTTCCTCTTTTTTGCCGTTGGGAATAACCCCAGCCACTTCAGGCATCGCCTCAAGGGCATCCCGATGGGTTTCGGCATAGCAACCAGTGACCACCACCCGGGTCTCCGGCCAGATTCTTTTAGCACGGAAAATTGCCTGGCGGGAGGAAGCATCCGCCGAGGCGGTCACCGTGCAGGTGTTGATTAAAGTGAGTTCGGCTTGCTCTCCGAAGGAAACGGTGTCGAAACCAACCGACTCGAGAGCCTCCCCCATCCCCTCGGTTTCGGCTTGATTCAACCGGCAGCCAAGGGTGAAAAGGGCGACCCTCGGCACGGCTTATCCTTCCGGAGCGGGAGGGGGCTCGGCCGCGACCGGCTCGGGTGCCTTGGCGGGATGCTTTTCCTGCTTTTCAGGCCGGATGGGATGGGCGGCGACGTATTTTTCGCGCTCGGAAGCATCGTGCCGCTGAAAGTAATTTTCGACCGAACAGATGATTTTGTGGTTGCCGGCGTCGAACTCCAGAATAACGACCGGCAAACTCTCCCCTTCCTTGAAAGCCAATTGGGGTTTGGGCAAGCCGGAAATTCCCAAATGATTGAGCGGCACAAACCCTTCCACGTCCCCCGGCAGTTCGACTACCACGCCGCGGTCCATGAAGCGAGAGATTTTCCCCTGCATCTCGGTGCCGGAACGGAAGCGGTCCACCAAGGAGGGCCAGGGGTCGTTTTGCATCTGCTTGAAGCCGAGCGAAACCCGGCGGTTGTCTTTGTCCACCCCCAGAACGACCACGTCTACCTTGTCTCCCTTCTTCATCACTTCCGAAGGATGGGAAATCCGCTTGGTCCAGGACATGTCGGAAATGTGCACCAGCCCGTCAATTCCCTCTTCCAGCTCAACAAAAGCGCCAAATGCCGTTAGATTGCGTACCTTGCCGGAAAGTCGTGTCCCCACCGGATAACGCAAATCCAATGTCTGCCAGGGATCCGGGGTCAACTGCTTGATGCCGAGCGAAATTTTTTCATTCTGCTTGTCGGTGGAAAGCACAATTGCTTCAACGATATCACCCACGGAAAGAATTTTGGAGGGGTGTTTGACATGCTGGGTCCAGCTCATTTCGGAAATGTGAATAAGACCTTCCACTCCCTTTTCCAGTTCCACGAAAGCCCCGTAGTCGGTCAACGAAACGACGCGACCCTTCACGCGCCGCCCCATTGGATACCGCTCCTCCACTCCTTCCCAGGGATAGGGAGTAAGCTGTTTCAAGCCGAGCGAAATTCTTCCCGTGTTCTTGTCGAAATCCAGTATCTTA
Source organism: Verrucomicrobiia bacterium (assembly GCA_035574275.1). Taxonomy (NCBI): domain Bacteria; kingdom Pseudomonadati; phylum Verrucomicrobiota; class Verrucomicrobiia; species Verrucomicrobiia bacterium. The sequence continues at coordinate 35,814 of DATLYY010000073.1, read as the reverse complement.
ACGTTGATTTTCTGATTGATCGCCACAACCTCTGAAGGGTGTGAAATCCGTCCCCAGGACATGTCCGTGATATGCAGAAGCCCGTCCACTCCCCCCAAATCGATGAAAACGCCGAAGTCCGTGATGTTTTTCACGATTCCTTCCCGCACCTGGCCGACGGCGATTTCGGTCAGCAAATGCTGGCGCATTTTGTCCCGTTCTTCCTCCAAAAGCTGGCGGCGGGAAACCACAATGTTTCGGCGCAGCTTGTTGATTCGCACAACCTTCAATTCGATGTTCTGCCCGACCATGGCGTCGAAATCCATCACCTGGCGCAACCCGGCCTGAGAGCCGGGCAAAAAAGCCTCCACGCCAAAGACGTCCACAACCATTCCGCCTTTGATGCGACGCATAACCTTGCCGGTGACCGCCTGGTTGGTGTCGTGCGCCTCCTTGATGCGGTCCCAAACCCGGAGGAAATCCGCCTTTTGCTTGGAGAGGATGAGTTGGCCGTTCTGGTCTTCCAAAATCTCGATTAAAACGTCAATCTCTTCTCCCGGATGCACGCCCGAAGCGTCGCCAAACTCTTCCAGCGGGATGATCCCTTCCGACTTAAAGCCGACGTCCACCAAAACGTCCTGCCCGGCAGTGCCGATAACCCGCCCCTTTACAACCTCCCCTTCCTTGACGTCCGGCGAGGTCGTGCTGCGGCTGGCCAAAAGCTGGGCAAAACCGGAGCTGTTTTTTTCGTTTTCGTCAAATAAAGCGGAAGCATCTCCCACCACCAAAGCGGCGGGGGGAACGGTGGACGGCACGGCGGCCGTTTTTTCTTTCAGCTTGCGGGTTACTTTCGGTTTTGAATCGGTGGGGACAACTCGTTTCGCTTTTGTTTTTGTGCGCGCACCTCCCGTTTTGGAAACAGTTTTAGCGCCTTTGGACTTCGATACCACTCGTTTTTTTTCCTCCTTTGGTTTTCGCCATTCTTGGCAAAACACCTTAATATAAATACCCAAACGGGAAACGCAAGCCGTTTACGGTTAAACGGCCACGGCTCGGGCTACTCTTTTTGTCGGCAATCGGAACTGCTAAAATGAGAGAACTCTTTAGCTACTTGGACGCCAAGACCTCCCGTTCCGCTTCTTCCCCCAGCTTCTGCGCCCGCTCCATTACGGCCTGGATGATCCAGTCCGGTGTGGAAGTCCCCGCTGTCACCCCTACCCGTCTCATCCCATAAAACCAATCTTTTTGAATCTCCTCTGGGGTCTCGATGTGGTGGGCCGCTTTTCCCAAGGCCCGGCAGATAACCGCCAGCCGCGAGGTGTTGGCGGAGTTCTTGCCGCCGATGACCAGAACCATATCCACTTCCTGGGAAAGCTCCTTGGTCGCCTCCTGAATATCGGTGACGGCGTTGCAGACGTTGTTGAAAACCCGCACTTCGCGGGCCTTTTCTATCAAAAGCCCCACCACCCGCAGAAAATCTTTCACCTCGAGCGTGGTTTGGGGGATGACCCCCAGTTTTTTCCCGGGCGGAATCTCTACTTCGGTCACATCCGGGTCAATGACGACGGCGGTCTCGTTGGTGTATCCCAAAAGCCCAATGACTTCGGGGTGATGCCGCTCGCCGATAACCACCACCTGATACCCTTCGTCAAAAAGCTTTTTGGCGTATTTCTGGCTGTGCTTGACGATGGGGCAGGTGCCGTCAACGACTTCCACCCCCATCTGCTTAATTTCCGATTCGACAGTCGGCTTGACCCCGTGTGCCCGGATGACCACCACCCCCTTGGCGTTGATATCTTCCGGGTCTGCGATGACTTCGACCCCTTTGCGCTTGAAGTCCTCCACCACTTGGGGATTGTGAATGATGGGACCAAAGGTATAAACCTTTCCGGCCTCCTTTTCAGTGGACTGCATCGCCATCCGTATGGCCCGTTCCACGCCGAAACAAAAGCCCGCTTCCTTGGAAAGTATGACTTCCATCTGGCATCAATTTATACAACCGAACCGGATTGGCAACCTTTTTTTAGCTCCCCAATCCGGCGCATAACCTCTTCCGCAATCTGTTGATATCCTGGCTTTCCTTCTGCAACCGACATCACCCATTCCTTCGGAATCGGCGTTCCAAAAATCACCCGCACCCGCCCAAAACTGAAAAAAATTTTGGGCAACTCGTCCGAACCGGAAATGTAAGTGGGTACGATGGGGACCCCCCCTTCCCTCGCCAAAACGCCGATTCCGGCCTTGGGAGGCAGAAACTCCCCTTTCCTTCGACTGCGGGTTCCTTCGGGGAAGACGATGAGCGCCTCTCCCTTTTTCAAGACCTCAATGGCCGCCTCCAACGCCTGCCGGTCATACTTTCCCCGGCTGACCGGAAAGGCGTTCAAGTGACGGATGATAAACCCAAGTACGGGAATGGAAAAAAGCTCCCGCTTGGCCATAAAGTGTACCTCTCGCGGGCAGCTTACGGAAACAAACGGCGGGTCGTACCAGGAAATATGGTTGCTGGCAAGAATGATCCCCCCTTCGCGTGGAATATTCTCGACCCCCTCCCATGTCAGCCGCCAAAGAAAGCGGGAAAGATTTCTCACCAGCGTCCATATGAACAAATAAAACCACTTCATTGGGCTTCGTTTGACCTTCGGCATTTTGCCACTATTTAAGCCCAATTTTTCTTTCGCGAGCTCAAGCACTTTTTCCACTTGTTCTTCAATGGAAAAGCCGGTCGTATCGATGACCACCGCCCCCGGCGCAATTTGCAGGGCTCCTTCAGAACGGCTTTTATCCGCCTCATCCCTCCTGTTGATTTCTTCGGCCAGTTTGGATAAATCCGCCTCCCGGCCGGCTTTTTTATATTCGAGAAACCGCCGTTTCGTCCGTTCTCCCACCGAGGCATCGAGATAGATTTTCAAGTCGGCTGCCGGAAAGACGACCGTGGTGATGTCCCGCCCTTCGGCCACTACGTTTTGGCCCTTTCCCATTTTCTGCAATCGCTCCACAATTGCTTCGCGGACCCGCGGCAGGGCGGCCACCGGCGTTACCGCCCGGTCTATTTCCGGCGTCCGTATGGCATCGGTTATCTCGCGGTCGCCAACGAAAACCCGGTTGCCCCCCTCTTCAGTTTGAAACCGGATGCCCATCTCTCTTGCGAGCTCCGCCAGTTTTTCCTCATTATCAAGGGGAACCCCCTGCTCGAGCGCCAAAAGCGCCACGACCCGATACAGCGCGCCGGAGTCAAAGTAGGTATAGCCGAGCCGGGTTGCCACCATCCGCGCCGTAGTCGATTTCCCAGCCCCGGCCGGCCCGTCGATGGCGATGACTTTTCCCATTCGCCCCATTTAAACCAGAATTTCCTCCCGGGTCAAGTTAAGACCGAATTGAGCTTGCCATCCCGTCCAAATCGGAGTCAGTGGAGCGGAGGGGGGTTCAAAATTTTTTGCACTTTTGGCAAAATTTTTTGCATTGCAAAGACCGGCTTGACAGGGCTACTTTCGAGCGTACCTTACGGGTGGGTAGCGAGCGCCCGGCAGGGGGAAAGGAGAGTTATATGAACGCTCGAGTAAAAAAGTCCTGGTGTTTCATTGCTCTTTTAATTGCGTTGTCTTTTTTGGTCTTTCCTCCATTGCTTTTCGCGCTTCCCAAGGATAAAAAACAGACCTCCAAATCCCCGCCTTCCGGCCCAGTTAAAAATGCCCCGGCCCGCTCCACTCCGTTGGTTTTGGATGACGATGAAATGCGCACGTCTCAAAGCGGCATTCCAGTCCCTGCGCCCGAACCCCGCTACTTGGGTCCGACAAAGATTGAAACCGCCGCCTCTCCCTACATAGATGTGCGGATTGGCATTCCGGAAACCCCCGGCGGCAACAACCATATGCGCCGTCAGGTTGCCTTAAGCCCGAACGGCGTGGTGCATATGGTTTATGGAGTCATCAGCGGATATGCCGCCGCGGATTCCGCCCGCACTTTCCTCTACTTTTATAATGCTTATGACTGCGGTGGCTCGGATAGCCTGCAGTTCGGTAGTTTGGACAAGCAAATGATTGCCCCCGGCCCGCCCACCGACCCAAGACCCAGAGTAATGAACCAAGGCGGAATTTTCATTCCCCCCGGTTCAAATACACCGGTGGTTTACGGCAACCGCTACATCCTGCGCACCGAAACCCCGGTAGCCGCCGATCTCTCCCGCCGCGGCGCGGCCACGATGAAAGACAGCGCCGAATGTCTTGGAATGTTCTCTATGGACACAACGTTGGTTCCCAATAACGTTCCACCCATCGCTGTGCACTGGGTAATGTATCCTTTAAACGAATCTGCTTGGGTGGCGACTTGCCGGCCCAGCAGCAATCCTTCGGACGTCGGCTGGAGCTACACCACGGATAGGGGAAAAAGTTGGACGCCGGTAGGCATTTTGCCCACCTACAGCCCCTGGTTCAATTCCGTCGATATCACCGGCGCCGGCAACACCGTCTATGTCGTCTCCCACGCCGACCCGAACGACCCGAGCGCCTTTACCACCACCGAGCGTCCCTGCTATTTGAAAGGCACCTATAACCCCACTACGGGGAGTTTGACTTGGGGCACTATTCAAGACATCACCGGCCCCTTCGAGCAGCCCGATTATCTATCCAATATGCTCGGCATTTCCGCCTTGATGATTGGCGATACACTGCATGTTATTTGGACGGACTGGAATAACTGGCATGATTATGGCTTCGCTGGCCCGGGCGGCCACGTCCACCACGCCGCCGTGGAGCCGAACGGCACGGTGCAGGGGCCGCACAAAATTGCGGATATAAATATTGATGGTCGTTTGCCCGGCCGTTCCAATACACTTTTCGGATTTGCAATGGGTGTCTGGCCAAATGTCTCTTTAACCTACAATCCAACCACCGGTGTCCTCTACGGCCTTTGGTCCCAGCCCCCGGATAACGGCAATTTTGGCTGGGCGGATTACGAACAATACGGCGTCCTGGCTTGTTATGACATCTTCTGTTCCGCTTCCCCAAACAATGGCCGGGCTTGGGATGATGCCCAAAATGCTACCCAAACCAACAATCCCGGTTGCGACGGCTCTGTCGGAGACCCCTGCCACCATGAGGATTGGTTTTCTACGGCAGAAATCGCCGATTCGGTGGTCAATGTTGTGGCAATGACCCAGCGCTATCCCGGAATTCAGGAATCCAATATCCGTTCAGGAATTTCCCCGGATGTCGGCCCCATAACAGAAACGCGGGATATTTTCCGCCTCTACCGCGTCCCGGCCCGCGCGCCAATACCCTCCCTCCGCGTTGACTTGGACCTCCTTCCCGGCGATACCACCTCGCTGGATTCCATCCAGTTGAAACCAAGAGCCGGAATCTACAATTTTCCAATGCAGCTTGCCAATATCGGTCTGGCCGATTTCATTTTGGACAGCATCAAGTTTACCGGAACTTTGAATGATGGTTATCTGGTCACATCCACCGACGCCCTCCCCGGCACATCCATATCGGTGAGTCAAATCTATTATTTCAATCTCACCCTCAATACCTCCGGCGTGGGCTCGACCAATCAGGGCTTGCGCTCTGGCTTTTTGGAAGCGTATGTGCATACGGATAATTTGGGCGTTCCGTCGGAATTGCGCCAAAAAACCGTCAAGGTCTCGATTAATGCGTTTATCGTCATCAACCTTTGCCTAAATCACAAAATGCAAATCCACTCTTCCAGCAACTATTCAGATATAGGTGTTCAGGGATCCATTAAAGATCAAGCCCTTGGCACTTACGGAATGCATTACGTTGTAAACGAACACGACAACTTTTACGACGGCGGGGTGTTGATTGCTTGGAATAACAATTTGCCGGATGGCCGGGGCAACTGTGCAGACGGTTTTCCTCGCAAAGTAACCCGCCAGCTCTTTGGCGACAAATTCCTGCGCTGTGTGGCGGACGGTATTCTGGACTCGGTTCAGGGCACCGGTTCATATTACAATCTTTTTCTCAAATCGGTCGGCACGGATATTCAGGATTCCACCATCGCCTATCAAAATATCTGGGAGCAATCGACCCACGCCGATTCCTCCGACTTTCTCGTTCAAACAACAAGGGTCATCAATATCGGCCCCGATCCAATTGACAGCGTGGCAATGGGGGTGATTTACGACGTGGATGTGGACGTTACGGGCGTGGTTTCGGCATCTGAAAACGTCGGCGGCGACACCACCGTTTCCCACCTCGGCCGCCAGTGGTGGCTTGGCTGGGTCTCCGGCAATGACGTGGCCATCGACACCTGCTCCCCGGGGCAATTTGCCTATGGCTTTGTGGTCGTCCCCGGCTCCATTGGCAATCCGGGCGACACGGTTCGCCCCCGCGGCGCCGTGGTGTACCAGCAGTCCGGCTTTTCCTACAACATTGGCTGCGAAAACCCCATCGGCGGTGATTCGCTCTTGGAACGCTACGCTTGGAATCTCGACGAACTCGCCAGTACCCGCGATCGGAATCAGGATTCCTTGACCGGCACCTGGCAGGATACTACAGCCGCCTGCATTGCCAACGGCACCTGCCCCATCTGCGGGAACTATAGCACTGGCCCGCCCTGGCGGGCGGATATTGGATATATGGCCATCGCCAAGAAGGTCTATAATCTGCCCGTCAACGGCGGCGGCAGCGGCGTCGTGGCCCGCTTTGGGCTGGATGGACTGGCCGCCTCGGTGGATACCTTCTTTTCCGGCGCTGGGGAAACCTATACCATCATCCATGTCGCTTCAAGCGGCAACGGACTACCAGACCTGATGGCCAACGCCGTCAAGGGCATCGACTGGTACGTCAACCATTCCAATACCCACGTCGGCCCGATTCAAACATATCGCAAAGGGGACTTGAACAACGACGGCATCATCACCCCGGCGGACGTAGTCGAGGAATTGCAGTATGTCTTCTTGGGGAATGATGTCTCTTTTGGAAACGTAATCCCCACCTGTGTGGCGGATATGAACAACGACGGCGGATTAACTCCGATCGATGTAGTATTTGTTTTGCACGGTGCTTTCAGTGAAGGAGCTGCCTGCCCAAACTGTTTGAAACCTTGCATCTGAAAATAAAAAAGGCGGCCAAAAGCCGCCCTTACACACCTCTGAAGCAAGAGGTTTTATCGAATTATTTTGTCCAGTTCGGAAACGAGTTCCCGCGCCCGGTTTTCATCCGCCGCCTTTTCCGCCTGCATCAAAAGCTGTTTGAGCTCCCGCACCCTTTGATTTTTCTTCCGGTCGGACAGCTTGTTTACATAATCTGTCAAGAGCTGCTTGGGATCGGCGTCTCCCAAATCACGTTGCGACAGAACCAAAAGATATGGGTGGAACTTATCCTCCGGCAGTTCGCTCATCAAAACGTCAAACCCGATTTTTTGCCCCTGAACGTGCCGCTCCAAAAGAACTTCAAAAAGGGAATACGAGTCCGGTTTGGAAAAATATTCCAGCCATTCGGCGGAAGACCCGGCCAAAAGCTCCGGTTTGGAGATGAGCAGGGCCAGAAAATCCCCTTCCAAATCGGACGGGACTGGCAGCTGCGCTTTTTCCGCCGCCGGGGCGCCGGCCTTGCGCAGCCGCTTGGAATATCGCTCCATAAGCCGGAAATCGAAATCCAAGGTCCGCGCGGCTTCTTCGAGAAACAAAAGCGACCGGGCGTCATCCCGCATCCGGTTGGAAATCCCGGCCAGCTCAAGCAGTACTTTTTCCTGTTCGGAGGGCGGAAGCACCCGCAACGCCCCGCCAATCCGGTTCTTCTGAAATTCGAGATAACTCGTCGATTGCCTGACCAGAAGGTCAAACCCATCCTTGCCGTGGTCGCGGATGAAGGAATCCGGGTCATCCCCGGGGGGGAGCTGCACAACCTGAACGTTCAACCCGGCGTCATAGAGATTCTCCACGGCGCGGAAGACCGCGGACTCGCCGGCAGCGTCCCGGTCGAAGATGATAATTACGTTTTCCGCAAAGCGGGCCAAAAGCACCGCTTGCTCCGCCGTGAAGGCCGTGCCGAGCGCTGCGGCCACGTTCAATATCCCCCGCTGATAGAGCGAAATCAAGTCAATGTATCCTTCAACAAGAATGGCCGTTTTTGTTTTTCGAATTTCTTCTTTCGTAACGGCCAGCCCGAACAGCTCCTTTCCCTTTTTGTAAATGGGCGTTTCGGGACAATTCAGGTATTTCGGCTGATCTTTTGGGTTGACCGCCCGCCCGCCAAAAGCCACGATGCGACCGGAGATGTTTTGGATGGGAAAGGTGAAGCGCCGGCGGAAGCGGTCGTAATAGCCGGTGCCGGTCGGAATCCTAAGCATCGAATCCTTTTTCACCGCCAGCCCGGCAATGGACAAGCTGTCCGTCGTCACCCCCCTTTTCCGGCCGAATTCGATGATTCCCTCCCAGTTCATCGGTGCATAGCCGATTTGGAAGGTATCAATCATTTCGCGGGTGACGCCCCGGCGGTTCAGGTACGCCCATCCTTCCGCCGCCAGCTTTTCATCCATCAAAGATTCACGGAAATATTCCTGCGCCGTGGAAACGGCCCAATACAGCCGTTCGTAGTAATCCAACTCCTTTTTGTCCCGCTTTTCCGGCAAAGTGATGTTCGCCTTGCGGGCCAAATAGCGCAAGGTCTCCGGGAAGGAGAGATGTTCAACTTCCATGACGAAGTTGAATACGTCTCCTCCTTTGCCGCAGCCGAAGCAGTGGTACACCCCCTTTTCCGGCGATACTGAAAACGAGGGCGTTTTTTCCTGGTGAAAGGGGCAGAGCCCCAAAAAGTTTTTCCCTTTTTTCTTGAGCGTTAAATATTCGGATACGAGATCGACAATGTCGGTCGCCTCGCGGACACGCTCCGTCCATTCGTTGGATAGATTTCCCTTTTTTGCCTGGTTTTGCATCCCCAATCCCGGTTTTCTAAATTTATTGTTTATATCACCGGCTATTTTCCCGCAGCAAAGTTTTTTGGAGGTCGCCGGATTTTTTGTACGAATTTAATATAGACGGGTTTCGGGAAAAGTCAATCGGCAAATAAAAATTTATTTTTTCAGCGTGACAACCGTCACCCCTTCCCCCCCTTCACCCGATTCACCCGGATGGCTTTCCAGAACGGCGGGATGCGTTTTCAGAAACTCGGCGATTCGCTTTTTCAAAGCCCCCGTTCCCTTTCCGTGAATGAGCCGCACGAACGGCGCCCCGGACAACAGTGCCCGGTCCAAAAACTTGTCCACTTCCGAAACGGCCTCATCCCCCAAAAGCCCGCGCAAATCGATTTCGATGGAGGCTGCCTCCTCAAAAGATCCCGAGGAAAAAACTGCCGCCTTCTTTTCGGCAGACGATGCGGCAATGAGACGTACCTCCTCCCGCTTCAGCTTATAGGTTTTCCCTTCGATTTCAACGGTCGCTTCGGCGCCGTCCAGATTTGCCAGAGTTCCCCTTGCATTAAAAAAAGGGACGAAAACCATTTTGCCGACCTCCAGCGGCTCGTCTGAAAAAACCGTTTTCTCCATCAAGCTTTCTCTTTCCTTTTCAATGACCTGCATCCGCGCGGTCACCTGCCGGCGCGTTTGCTCCAATACGGACTTATCTTTGGCCTGTTTTTTGGCGGCCTCCAAAAGCGCTTCCATATCCCTTTTTGCCTGGCGGACGTACTGGGTCGCTTCCTCCAGCACTTTTTTTCTTTTCTCCTTCTCGAATCGTTTGAATTCCTCACGTTCCGCTTCAAGCACTTGGCTTTCAGAGGACAACCGTTGTTCAAGCTTTTGCAATTCCCTTGATTTTTCTTCGAACGCCCGCTCTTTTTCCGCCAGCCGGGCAAGCAGGTTGGAAAGCTCCCGTTCGGACGTGCCAATTTTTCCTCTCGCCTCGTTCACGATGTTCTCCAAAAGCCCGATGCGTGAGGCAAGCTCAATGGCAAAACTGGCCCCCGGAATGCCGGGCCGCAGTTTGTAGGTGGGCCGCAGGGTGTTCGTGTCAAAATCGAGCGAAGCGTTCTGCATTGCCGGATACACCTCCGGCAGGGTCTTCAAGCTGGAATAGTGCGTGGTGATTACAACCTTCACGCCCACCCTGTGGAGATAGGCCAAAAACGCCTCCGCCAGCACCACCCCTTCCTTCGGGTCCGTGCCCGAAAAGAGTTCGTCGAATAAGAGCAGGCTGTCCGGGGTCAAATCCTTCAAACTCTCTTTCAAGCGGACGAGATGGGCGGAAAAACTGGAAAGCGAAAGCTCAATCGATTGTTCATCCCCGATGGTGGCAAAAATCTTCTTAAAAACCGGAAGTTTCGTTCCCTCTTTCGCCGGGAGAGGAAACCCGGATTGAAACATCAAGGTCGAAAGCCCTACCAACTTCAAGGTGACGGTCTTGCCCCCCGCATTCGGGCCGGAGATCAAAAGAATTCGATTGCTCTCCCCCAGCGTCAAATCACAGGGAACCACCCCGGATGGGTCATATTCTCCTTTAGGAAAAAGCAAAAGGGGGTGGCGTGCGCTCCGTAGGACAATGTCTTCTTGCGAAAGCTCGGGCAAAACCCCTTCGATTCGGCTTCCGAAGCTCGCCAGCCCGAAGAAACAGTCGAGTTGCGCAAGAATTTCAAATTCCTTCTCCAACTTCTCGTGCCGCTCTACGACGAGGGCGGACAAATTGGACAGAATTCGTTTGACCTCTTCCTCCTCCGCCAGTTCCGCTTCTTTCAGCTCGTTGTTCATCTCAACGGTTGCCAGCGGCTCAACAAAAAATGTCGCCCCGGAGCCGGAACGGTCGTGGACGATGGCCTTTTTCAAATCCGGATCTTTTTCGCCGAACGGTATGACGTAACGCCCTTCCCGCAGGGTTACGTATCCCTCCGGCCGCCCGACCAGCCCCTTTTTTTCCAATATGTTCCAGAGCTTATTTTCGATTTTATCCCGGAAAGCCCGGATTTTCTGCCTTAGCGATTTCAAAAGCGCTGTGGCGCTGTCTTTAACCTCGCCGGAGGGCTCCAATGCCTTGAAGCAGGCGTTGGGAAAGATTTTATCGGTCTCCAAAGGTGCAAGAAATCCGGCCAGCCCAGAATACCGTTCCTCCAAATCCTTGCGCGCCTTGACCAGCTGGTTGACAAGCGTCACAAAATTGGCCACCTCCCAGAGCTCTTTGGGAGTCAGGATGATTCCCTCTATGCCGAGCTTGGGGAAAAGCGCAGCCAAATCTTCAAAACGTTGAAGGGGAAACGGGGTTCTGCTTTTGACAATCTCCAAAAGCTCGCCGATCAGCTTTTGACGAAATTGAATTTCCTCATGCCGGTCGGACGGCTCCAGGGCCAGAATTTTCCCGGCCCCCGCAGGAGAAAGGGCAAATCCGGCGGCAATTTTTTTTATCTTCTCAAATTCTAAAGCGTCTTTGCTGTGCGAGTCGGCAATCATTCATTGACCTCAAATAAAACGACCCCGGAGCGTAAACCCCGGGGTCGTAAGATAAAACAATTTTCCGTTCTTTTCCTTACGGATTTTCTCCGTAGCGCGCCTCCAGATTGGCCAGAACGCGCGAAACCCGCTCCCCATACCGCCCGTCATCACGCCCAAAGGCAATCCGCCGGCTGCCGTTTCCCCGCTCGGCTGGCCGTGGGTCGAGCGAGGCGCGAATTTTCGGCATAAACTCCGGGCTCCGCGGGTGTAAAAAATCGGTGCTCTCGTACAGCATCGGCACCGAACCGGTCAAAGCCGGGGCGAAAAATGAGTTCTCAACAGAATCGTAGAACCGCTGGGGAAACGGCAGGTAAAAAAGCAGAAACAGAACAAACCCCACCAAAACCCAGCCGCGGATGAATCCGACCAGCCCGCCCCCCACCTGGTCGATTTTCCCCAAGCTCGAAAGGGAAATCGCCTTGTTGAACAGGAGTCCCAGAAGCCGGAAGGCGAAGTAAAAGGCGGCCAGAATCAAAACAAAGGAGACAAACGAAACCACCACTGGCGAGGCCTTCATATGGGAAAGCACCCAGGCCGTTACGGCATCCACCTTATTGATGGCGATGACCACGCCGATGATCAATCCAATAAATCCCATCACCTCCCGAATCAGTCCCCGCTTGACTCCCAGGGCGATCGAACCGACCAAAAGCGCAAGCAAAACGAAATCCAACCAGTTCATAACCCACCCCTCCGTGAGTTAGGGTTTGTATTTTCCCGCGCCGGAGAAACCGTTTCTCCGGGCGGCGCTCCGATGAAAAAAGCCGCCCTCCTTTCGTTTAAGGCAGCCGGTTTTCCAATTCCCGTACAAACTTCATCCTCCGAGATGTGCGGCGACGAGCGCGTTCACTCTTTTCCCGTCCGCCCGCCCCCGGACCTTGGGCATCAAGCTTTTCATCACTTTTCCCAAATCGGCGTTGGAGGTGGCGCCGACTTCGGCGATGGTGGATTTTACGATGTCGGAAAGTTCGGTCTCGGTTAGTTCGGCGGGGAGGTAAGATTGCACGATGCCCAGTTCGGCCTCCTCCTTGGAGACCAAATCCGGCCGGTTCCCCTTTTTGAATTCTTGAATCGATTCCTTCCGCTTTTTTACCGACGAGGAGAGCACCAAAATCGTCTCCTCGTCGGTAAGCGGATGTTTTAAATCAATTTCCTTGTAGCGTATTTCGGATTTCAGAACGCGCAGTACGCCGAGTTTGACTTTGTCCCCCGCTTTCTGGGCGGCGATCAAATCGGCCTCCATTCGCTCTTTTATTCCCATTCTTCCATCATTTGCTGGCGGCGGACTTTTCTTTTGGCCGCGGCCATTTTCCTCTTTTTGCGTTCGGATGGTTTCTCGAAGTGCTGATGTTTCTTCAAATCGGCCAAAATGCCGCTTCGCTCGCACGATTTGTTAAATCGGCGCAGGGCCTTCTCGAATGTCTCATCTTCCCGCACTCTAACGCCGGTCATTAAATCGACCCCCTTTCACAATAGGCGTCGGCGGAAGTTAGCGTTAACTTCAGTCTCCAAACCAATATACGGGGTAGGGATGGGGCTGTCAAGGGTTAAAGCTCTGCTTTAAGTACAAACAGTTTGGCGGCCAAAACCAGCCCCGCCGTCTCCGTACGCAGCCGCCGCAGCCCGAGCGAAACCAACCGGCCACCCGCTTGGTGGATGGTTTCAATTTCTTCGGCGGCAAACCCGCCTTCCGGCCCGATAACGGCTATGATTTCTTGCCCAAAAGACGAGCCGCCGAACATCGAAGCTCCACTTTCCACTGGATGGGCCGCTACGAGCTCTCTATCTCCTTTCCTTTTAATAACTTCGGCAAGATTTTTCAAAATCTCGACTTTGGGTATAACTGACCGTCCGCACTGCTTGAAAGCCGCCAAGGCGATTCTTTGCCAGCGGGCAAGGTTCTTATCAACCTGCTTTTTATCCCATTTGACTTCTGAATAGTGAGCAAAATAGGGCCAAATGGCGCTAACCCCCATTTCGGTCGCTTTTTCCACCAGCCAGTCCAGCTTCTCCCCTTTGGTTAGTCCGATGGCCAAAATCACCTCCGTTTTCGGTTCGTTTTTGCCTGTTTCGGATTTTAGGATTTCGGCTTCAACTTCCTTTGCGGAGGCGGACCGAATTTCCGCTTCATAGGTCTTCCCCAACCCGTCGGAAGCGGCGATTCGGTCCCCCTTCTTATGCCGAAGAACCTGCGCGCAATGCCGGGCCTCGTCGCCGGTAAGACGAAGCATATCCCCCGTCACATTGCAGGGTTCGACGTAAAATTGGGTTACGAAGCGCAACGTTACGGGGAAACGACCAAGGCCGCCCAGTCGCAGTCCCGCCCAAACGCCACCAAACCGGCTCCCTGTTCGTTCAAAAAACGTCCGAGCTCGGCCAACTGGTAGGTTAATACACCGGAGGCGACCAAAAGGCCGTCCTTTTTCAGGGCTTTTTTGAAACGGGGAAAAAATTGTTTAACTTGAGACAAAATCAAATTTGCAAAGATTAAATCATACTTCTCGTCCGGCACGGCCTCGATGGAACCGAGTTTCAGTTTGACTTTCTGACCAACCCTGTTCAAGATTGCATTTTCCTCCGCATTTTCAATCGCCAAAGAATCGTTGTCGATGCCCAATACTCCTTCGACCCCCAGCTTCGCCGCCAAAATTGCCAGAATGCCGGAACCGGTGCCGAAGTCCAGCACTTTCATACCGGGCCTGACCAAACCCAAGGCAGCTTGACAGCAAAGCTGGGTGGTGGCGTGTTCACCCGTGCCGAAGGCCATTTTCGGCTCAATTATGATTTCATTTTTGTGCCGCCCCTTGTGCCACGGCGCCGCCACCCACCAGCCCGGCGCCACCTGCCGGGGCCGGAAGCTTTTTTTGAACTCCTCCACCCAGTCAAATTCTTTTTCATAGCGAACGAGGGCCCGCCCCGGAAGGCAGCGGGGATTGGCCGCCTTCAGTTCGGATAAAAATCGAGCCAAATGCTGCTTTTTCTCTTGAATCGAGAGGCGCGGAGAAAGATACCCCACCACCCGCATTTTCTTCCCGTTTTCCTCCAGAAGCAGATTATGGGAAAGGTTCTGGACAAAGAAGCCCACCACCGGATCTTCCAGCCGCTTGTCGATTTCTGCCACGATGGCACAGTACCTGTTAGACACCAAGGGTCTCCCGCAGTCGCTCCATAAAGCTTTTATCCTTGGGGGGCTTGAAGCCGGGCATTTCCGAAAGCTGTTTCAAAATTCGTTTTTCCTCGGCAGAAAGGGAGGTCGGCACCCAGACCACCACCTGCACCAGAAGATCCCCCTTGCCGTAGCCGTTCAAGGCCGGAATCCCCCGGCCCCGCATTCGAAAGATTTTGCCCGACTGCGTTCCGGAAGGAATTTTGAGTACCGCCTTCCCATCCAAAGTCGGCACCTCGATTTCATCGCCGAGGGCCGCCTGGGCAATGCTTATCGGCAAATGAATTAGAACGTCGTTTCCCTCCCGTTTGAATACCGGATGCTCTTCCTCTTCAATGAAAACATACACGTCCCCCACCGGCCCGCCGCGCGCCCCGGCATCCCCCTGCCCCCGGATAGGAATGTAATTGCCGGTGGCCACCCCGGGAGGAACCTTGACGTTGATGGTGGAACTGCCCCGAACCCGGCCATCCCCTCCGCAGTTGGTGCAGGGTTTCTCGATAATTTCCCCCTCTCCCCGGCAACGGGGACAGGTGGTCACCGTCATCATCTGCCCAAAAATGGACTGGCGGACCTGGCGTATTTCTCCCGCTCCCTTGCACTGCGGGCAGGTGGTTTTTCCGCTTCCCCGCTCCACGCCACTCCCATTGCAAACCTCGCAGGGAATCAGCCGCTTCAGCTTGATGGTTTTCTCCACCCCTTTGGCTATTTCTTCGAGGGTGAGTTTTATTTCGACTTTTAAATCCCGCCCTCGCTCGCCGGCCGCCCGACCTCTGCGCCGGCCTCTGGATGGCTCGCCGAAAATATCCTCAACCCCCCCCATCCCGCCGAAATCCCTCATGAAAGTGCGCAAGGCGTCGGACAGGTCAAACCCGCCGAAGTTGAAATCGGCATACTGCGCCCCGGACCGTGCTCCCGCATGGCCGAACTGGTCGTAGCGTCGGCGCTTTTCTGGATCGCGCAAAACCTCGTATGCTTCCGCCAGCTCCTTGAACTTCTCTTCGGCGTGTTTATCCCCCGGATTCTTGTCCGGATGGTGCTGAAACGCAAGCTTTTTGTAGGCCTTTTTGATATCCTCTTCGGAGGCCCCCCGCTCCACCCCTAAAACTTCATAGTAGTCCCGTTTGGCCATGGCTATTCAATATATCGGGATAAACGAAAGCAGGCAATTCACAAAAAAGCGGGAAACCAAACGGGCTCGGAAATTTTTAAAATTACTTCCTTTCCCCTTTTAGCTCGTTGTAGCAGCGCGTGACATTCATTGGGAGCCAATTCTCCCACCCGGCCAAATCCTTGTATTGGGACAGGGAAAAATCCTTCAACGCCTGTTCCAGCGTTTTCCCGGCATCCACCTGCGCTTTTACCGCCCGGATGAAATCAGTCAGATAATTTTGAAAGTTTAAAAGCCCTGCATTGTCGAAGACCGGCCCGTGCCCCGGCACCACCGTCCTGGCGGATAGGGAGCGGAGTTCCTCCAGGGTCGCCACCCAGTCCCGCAGAAACGCGTCCCGCATAACCCCGGCCGAGCCGTTGAAGGACAAATCACCGGTAAAAAGGATTCTTTCCTCCGGCAGCCAGACAGCTACATCCCCGTCCGTATGCCCCCGCCCGGAATACAAAAGTTCGATGGTGCGGTTGGGACGATGGAAAACAAGTTTCCGGTTGAAGGTGACAGTGGGAACGCGGAAGGTTGGGGCTGTGTCTGCGGCCATGACCGCCCGGGTGTTATCGTGGGAGATGATTTCCACCGCCGCTCCAAAGGCGGTCGTCCCGCCGACGTGATCGCGGTGCTTGTGGGTGACCACCAGATAGCGAATCGGTTTGTTCGTGACTTTGCGGATTTCCCCCTGCAACATCCGGGCCATCTCCGGACTGATGTGGGAATCGATGACCACCACTTCGCTGTCGTTGACGATGAACCCGGAGTTGGAAACCGCTTTTCCCCTTGGCTGGGCGATGGCGGCATACACCCCCTCGGAGAGCTTCTGAATCTCAAAGTCGGCTGCCCGGGTTATGCAGAATGAAAAGAAGACAAAAAGCAGGAAAATGAAAGAGAATCTATTCTTTGACGTCATTCGCTTCCTCGGCGGATTCGGTTTGTGCTTTTCCTTTTGATACGGTCACACGTGCCGGACGCACGACCTTACCCCCCAGCGAGTAACCCTTGGATAAAACTTGCAGAACCTCCCCTTCCGGCCGTTCCGATTCGAGATGGGCAATCGCCTCGGAAGTGGAAGGGTCGAACGGCTGCCCGTCCACTTTCAATTCCTCCACCCCTTCTTTTTTCAAAACGCCGTCTAACTGCCCGGCGATAAGTTCGATACCCTTCCGGAAGCCTTCGGCATTTCCGGCGGAATTGGAAAGCGCCCGCTCGAAGTTGTCCCGCATATCCAAGAGTTCCAGAATCAGCCGTTCGTTGGCGGTTTTGACGACGGATTGAAAATCCCGCGCCGTCCGCTTGCGGAAGTTGTCAAATTCCGCCGCCAGCCGAAGATACCGATCTTCCAGTTCTTTCATCTTGGAGGAAAGCTCCGCTGCCTTGGTCTCCGCCTCGGCTACCATCGCTTCCGCTTCCTCTGACTCGGTTTCAGAAGGGGCCGGTTCCTGTGGGACGGCTTCCGGTTGCTGCTCGGTTTTCTTTTTTTCTTCAGACATATGCATAGTTTTAATCAAACAGTGGCTGAAAACGAATTACTCGGATAGAATTTCGGTCAACAATTTGGCCGTGTAGTCGACGATGGAAACGAGCTTGGAATACGGCATCCGGGTCGGCCCGATGACCCCGATGGTCCCCTTCAGGCCGCCGACCTCGTAGGTGGAGGTAACCATCGAAAGATTTCTGGTTTCGTCCCGATCGCTCTCCCGGCCGATGGTGATGACGATCCCTTCCTTTATCCCCTTGGCGGAGACCACTTCCACCAGTGATTTCTTCTCCTCCAGAAAATCGACCAGGGCCGACACCTTTTCCTGATCCTTGAACTCCGGCTGGCGCAGGATATTCGCCGTTCCTTCGAGGTGCACCTGCTCCGGCGCAGCAGTGTGCAATAGCGCTTCCGAATGATCCAAGAAAAGCTTGATGAGCCGGGCATCCCCGGAAGATACGTCCTTGAACCGGTCGCCAAGGGTGGCGCGAATCTCCCCAAGGGAGCGGCCGGAGAGCCGCTCGTTCAAAACCCGGCGGGTCTCTTCGAGCGCAACCGAATCGATTTTCACGTCCACTTCCAGCAAAATCGACCGCGCCAGCCCTCCCTTGACCGCCACAATCATCAAGAGTTTCCGCTCCGCCACCGGCACCAATTCAATGCGGGTCAAAACCCCCCGCTCAAAGCTGGGGGCAACCGAAAGCCCCAATTGGCGGGTGAGGTTGGCCAAGAGCCGGGAGGTCTGCTCTAAGATGCGGTCGACGGCCGCCAAATCGGCTGAAATTTCCCTTTTTATCTTCTCTTTTTCCTCTTCGGACAGCGCTTCCGGCTTCAGCATCCGGTCCACATAAAGACGGTATCCCGTATCCGTTGGCACCCGCCCGGCGGAAGTATGCGGCTGTTCCAAAAGCCCCAATTCCTCCAGATCCTGCAATGTGTTCCGCACGGTGGCTGGAGAAATCCCAAGCTTGTAGCGACTGGCAATTACTCGCGAACCGACCGGGTCGGCGGTCTGGATGTAATGCGCGATGAGCACCTCCAAAATCCGCCGCTCCCTCTCGTTCAGATTTTCAAACGCCATATCTGATAATAAGTTACCTCAAAAATCCGCCTTGTCAACTTCACAAATGACAATCCCCGAATGTTAATCGTTCAATGAATTATACACCCGAAAACGGATTGCACTTGACGATAGGGCCTCCAAAAACGATTTTGGGAAAAGAAGCCGGAGTGGTGAAACTGGTAGACGCGCGGGACTCAAAATCCCGTGGGGCCTAAACCCCGTGTCGGTTCGATTCCGACCTCCGGCATTTTGAGGGGAAAAGGATTCTACTTTTTGGCCGCTGGTTTTTTCAGCTTTTCTGTCTCGTCAAACGAGGGGGCGCTATTTTTGGTGCTGTCCAGAATTTCGCGCACTTTTTGGGCCAGCCCCTGCGGGGAAAACGGTTTTTGAATCAATCCCGTTCCGTCGGGCAAGCTTCCCTCCCGGAAGGCGGAATGGTCGGTATAACCGGTCATAAAAAGAATCTTCACCCCCCGGCGGGCGCGCTTCAGCCGGGCGGCAAGTTCGGGTCCCCCCATTCGGGGCATAACCACGTCGGTTAGGAGCAAATCCAAAGCTCCTTTATGCTCCTTTACAACCTCCTGCGCCTCGGCTCCATCCCCCGCTTCCAGGACGGTGTACCCATTTGCGCGCAGTATCTTTCCCGCCAAAGCCCGCACGGCCCCCTCATCCTCGACTAAAAGTATGGTCTCCGTTCCTCCCGTGTTTTTTAACGGAGCCGGTGCGGCCGGTTTTGCCGGCTTTTCCGGCGCCGGCTGAACAACTTGCGGCAAATAAATTTTGAAGCAGGAACCCCGTCCCGGTTCACTGTAAACGGAAATGTAACCGCCGCTCTGCTTGACGATGCCGTACACGGTAGAAAGCCCCAGGCCGGTCCCCTTCCCCTTTTCCTTGGTGGTGAAAAACGGCTCGAATAGATGTTTTTGCACTTCGGGGCTCATTCCGGTTCCGGTGTCCGATACGGCCAGCATCACGTACGCCCCCGGCTGCGCACCCACATGTTGCTGGACAAACGCCTCATCCAGTTCGACGTTGCCTGTTTCGATGGTGAGCCGCCCCCCCTGCAGCATCGCATCACGGGCGTTGACGCAAAGATTCATGATCACCTGCTCCAGTTGATTCGGGTCGGCGTTCACCAGCGCCAATTGGGGAGCGGGAACGGTGACCAGTTCGAGATTTTCCCCGATAAGCCGGGAGAGCATTCCCTCCATCCCACAGACCAGTTCATTCAGATTCAGAAGGACCGGCTGCATAACCTGCCGCCGGCTGAAAGCCAGAAGCTGCCGGGTCAAAGCCGCCGCCCGTTCGGTGGCTTTCTTGATTTCCTCCACATCCTGTTTCAACCGGCTGTTTGGCTCCACCTGTTCGGAAACGAAGTCCGTGTAGCCGCCAATGGCGGTAAGCAAATTGTTGAAGTCGTGGGCGATGCCGCCCGCCAGTTGCCCCACCGCTTCCATTTTCTGGGCCTGCCGGAACTGCTCGGCCAGTTGCTTTTGCTCGGTGATATCCTCCGCGATTCCGGCCTGGCGATAGGTCTTGCCCGCATCATTTTTAATGGGAAACACGCGGGCCCGAATCCAGCGGAGGGACCCGTCGTTCCGGACGATTCTAAATTCCTGGCTGAAAGGACTGTCGGGCACTTCCGCCGAGACACCCGGAACCAGCATTTTTTCCCGGTCTTCAGGATGGATGGCTTCCATCCAGGCCCGCGGCTCGGAGAATAGCCGTTCTCGGCTGCGTTCAAACACTTTCTCATAGGCCGGATTTACGTAGAGCGTCTCGGTCAATCCGGTATTGGTAATCCAGATAACATCCTTGCTGTTTTCCGCAAACTGGCGGAAACGCTCCTCGCTTTCCCGCAGGGCCGCTTCCCCTCTCTTGCGCTCAATACCGAGAGCAATCTGATTCGCCACCGCAGAAAGAGCCTTCAGGGCAAAATCGGTCAGCGTATGCCGGGCGAACATCGCCATCACCCCCAATAGCCGCTCCTCGATGATTAAGGGATACCCGGCAAACGCCACCATCCCCTCCCGCTTGGCCCATTCCTGGTCCCCCACGCGGGGGTCGCCGATAACCGAGTTGGTGAGATGCGGCTTCCGCTCTTGGGCGATGAGTCCGATTTTGAATTTCCCCACCGGCACCCGACCGTGGGGGCCGTCCAGATGGGTGTACATTCCGGCGCTGGCCTGCAGCTCCAGCATCTGCTCATTTTCATTGAGCGTCCAGATGCGGGCAAAGGCGGCATCCAGATTGCGCACCAGAATCTCCGAACAGCGATCCAGCATTTCCTTCAGGGAGGTCGACTGGGTCAAAGCGGCCCCCACTTCTGCCGCCAGGAGGGCCAGTTTTTCCCGTTCCGCCTGGGCTTCTTCCAAGCGTTTTCTTTCGGTAACATCCTGCACGGCCCCGACCATCCGCAACGGGCGGCCGGATTCTTCGTCGAAAACAATATCTGCGTGTTCGTGAACAACCCGCTCCACCCCGTCCGGCCGCACGATTCTATGCTCGATGCTGTACGCGGTTTTCTCGGCCAGGGCGCGGGCCACGGCCTCCACAATTTTCGGCCGGTCCTCCGGATGAACGATTTGAAAGAATAGGTCGTTGGTTACTTTGACGGAACCCGGCTCATAGCCGAAAATCCGGAACGACTCCTCCGTCCAGCGCAGTTCGTTTTTGTTCAAGTCCTCCAGGTTGGAAAGATCCAGCTGCCAGCCGCCCAGTCGCACCATTTGCTGGGTTTTGGCCAGAAGCGTTTCGCTGTTTTTGAGCGCTTCCTCCGATTTTTTCCGCTCGGTGATTTCACGCGAAACCCAGACCACCAGCCGGGGACCTTCGGCCCCCGGTATGGGAGCCGTGCGCCCTTCAAACCAGCATTTCCCCGCCGGCACGTCCAGACTGTATTCCAGAATCTGCGGCTGTTGGGATTCGATTGTTTTTCTAACGATGGAAAGATACAGGTCGGCGGCTTCTTTGGGGAGAACCTCATGCAGCAATTTTCCCTTCAGTTTCTGTATTTCCTCGTAAAGCAGCCTTTCCTTGGTGGGTGCAGTCAGGGCTTCGACGTACCGCCCATCTTCATCCAGAATAAACACCAAATCCGGTATGGCGGACACAAACGCCCGCAGCCGCGCCTCGCTGCGGCGCAGTTCCTCCTCCGCTTTCTTCCGCTCGCTGATGTCTCGGATGAACCCGGTGAAAAGGGGCGGCTCCCCCATCGCAATGCGCTGAATGGAAATCTCCACGGGAAATTCTCTGCCGTCCGCGCGCAGGGCGGTCATTTCCAGCCGCTCTCCCAGAATCCGGCTGTGCCGGGTGGACAGGTAATTCCGCAGCCCCTCCCGGTGGCGTTCCCGCAGATGGTGCGGAATGACCAGTTCCGCCAATTCCTTCCCCAACACCGCCTCCCGGCGATGGCCGAAGATTTTTTCCGCCGCCGGGTTGAATTCCACAATCCGTCCTTGATGGTCGATGGTGATAATGCCGTCCGTGGCGGATTTCAAAATGGCCCGGTTCCGGTTCTCCACTTCCGAAGCGATCTGCTCCGCTTTTTTTCGCTCGCTGATATCGGCGAAAACCGCCATCGCACCTGCCGGCTTCCCCTCTGCGTCCAGAAGTGCGGCCACGGTCATGGCCACGTCCACCAGCGAACCGTCCTTCCGTCTTCGTTTCGTTTCCAAATTGGCGGTGGACTGGCCCCGCACGGCCCGCTCGAACATTTCCCGGAATTCGGGGTGTTTGTCCTTGGGCACAATGGGAAGGGTGGTCCCCAGCACTTCCCGATCGCTCCAGCCGAAGAGCCGCTCCGCCGCCGGGTTCCACATTGTAACGTTGCGCTGCAAATCGACGGTGACGATGGCCAAAGGGGAGCTTTTGATAAGCGACCAGAGGGTCTGGTTGGTTTCCTTGAGCGCCGTTTCCGCTTTGTACTTCAAACGCCGCCCCTCCGCCTGCCGCAGTTCCCGCTCCACGGCGGCCGAAAGCCGGGTGAGATTGTCCTTCATGATGTAGTCATGCGCACCGGCGCGCATTGCCTCCACGGCAATCTCTTCCCCGATGCTGCCGGAAACCACGAGAAAGGGCAGATCAAGGCCTGACATCCGCAAAACACTCAAGGCATCAAGTGCCGTGAACCCGGGCATCAAATAATCCGCCAGGACAACGTCCCAGTTGGCGCGGCCCAGAGCGGCGGTCATCGCTTGCGCCGTTTCCACCCGCTCGAAAACGGGGGCAAACCCTCCCCGCTCGAGTTCCTTGACCATCAAAAGCGCGTCGTTTTCGGAATCTTCCGCGATCAAAACCCGCAGCGGCTTGGCCACCGGCTTACCGTCCCTTCTCCAATCGTTCCCCCCTCGAATCGGAAGGAGAAACGGCCGGCTGGGTTTGATGGGGCAGCAGGATGTTAAAAGTCGTCCCCACACCCGCTTCCGAGCTGAATTCAATCTTCCCGCCGTGCGCCTTTACGATTTTCTCGCAGATGGAAAGCCCCAAACCGGTCCCCTTGCTTTTGCCGTGGGTGAAAAAAGGGTCGAAAATCTTCCCTTGTATTTCAGCCGGAATCCCCGGCCCGTTGTCGCGTACCGCCAGTCGGGCTTCATGAGAACTCACCGCCACGGAAAGCAGTATTTCTCCGCCACTTGGCATCGCCTCTTTGGCGTTTCCCATCAGATTGGCCAGCGCCCGCCAGATCCGTTCCCGGTCGGCCAGCACGGAAGGAGGGGCGTTGGGCAGAACCTGCCTCTCCAAAACCAGGCGAATGCCGGCGGAGGCGAAGGGTTTTTCGTAGGTTTCCACCAGTTCCCGGCAGAGCTCCGGCAGGTTGACCGGGCCCAGCGCCAGCGAAACCTCCCCTTTGGCAAAATCCAGAATCTCCTGGCACATCCCCAGCATCCGATCCACCTGTTTTTCGATGGCCCCGCTGTATTTTTTCCCAATTTCCGGGGAGGAGAGTCCCTCCGTGTTGAGAAAGTCGAGGTTTCCCAAAATCACCTGCATCGGGTTCTTCAAATCGTGGATGATGGATGCCGCCACCTGTCCCACCATCTGCAGCCGCTCGGCGGCCCGCAGTTTCTCTTCCGCATCCCGGCGGGCCCGGCGCTCATCCGCTTCGGCCAGCTCCCGGGCCACCGCGGGAACCAGCCGCGTAAGGTTGTTTTTCATGATGTAATCGCTCGCGCCCCCCTTCATGCAGGCCACCGCCACATCCTCCCCGATGCTGCCGGAGACAATGAGGAAGGGGATGTCCAGCCCGGTTTCCTTCAAAAGGGACAAGGCCGCCATCCCGTTGAAATGCGGCATGGTGAAATCGGAAATGACCAAATCCCACGCCGTTTTTTCCAGCGCGTTTTTCATCGCCTCCGGCCGGTCCACCCGCAGGTACTGCGGGTCGTAATCTCCGTGCCGCAGCTCCCGCACCAGAAGAAGGGCGTCGTCTTCCGAATCGTCGACGATTAATACTTTGAGCGGCCTGCTCATACCCTCACTTTGGCGTTCGGAGCCTTTTGTACCGGTGGCGCCTCGTTCAGCAAAAGCCAGTAAAGCCCCAGCTGCCGCACGGCCTCCGTGAACTGGTTGAAATCGACCGGCTTGCGGATGTAGCTGTTTGCCCCCCGGCTGTATCCTTCGACCAAATCAATCTCCTCCTTTGAGGAGGTGAGAATGACGATGGGCAAAAGGCGGGTGCGGTCGTCGGCCCGCAGCCGTTCCAGCACTTCCAACCCGCTTACCTTCGGCAGTTTAAGGTCCAGGAGGACAAGCTGGGGCATCACGGCCATGTTTCGGCCGGCATATTTTCCGGTGCCGAACAAATACTCAAGCGCTTCCGCCCCGTCCCGCGCCACCACCACCTCGTTCTGGATGTTGTTCTTTTTCAACGCCCGCATGGTCAGCTCGACGTCGTCCGGGTTGTCCTCCACCAGGAGAATGATTTTTTTGTCCACGTCTTTACTCCTTCCGTCTACAAAGTGAAATAAAAAGTCGCTCCCTCTTCCACATTTCCTTCCGCCCAGACCCGCCCCCCGTGCCGGTGGATGATCCGCTGCACGGTCGCCAGTCCGATGCCGGTTCCGGTGAATTCGGACGGCGTGTGCAGCCGTTGAAAAGCGCCGAAAAGCTTTCCGGCGTACGCCATGTCAAACCCCGCCCCGTCGTCCCGGACGAAAAACACCGTCTTGCCGTCCGGCTCCCGCCGGGCGCCGAATTCGATGCGCGCAGACGGATGCTTGGAGGTGTACTTCCAGGCGTTTCCCAGCAAATTTTCCAGCGCGACCCGCAAAAGCCGCGCATCCCCGTTCCCTTTTAGATTATCGGCAATTACAAAACTGACCTTGCGTCCCGGGGCTTGTTTTTGCAGTTCGGAAACAACTTCCCGCGCCAATTCACTCAAATCCACCGTTTCCATCCGCATCTCCCCGCGGGAGACGCGGGATAGGTTCAACAAATCGTCGATGAGCTGGGCCATCCGCAAACAGGCCCCCCGCACCCGCCCGAGGTAATCCTTGCCGGATGTATCCAGCCGTTCCCCGCAATCCTCAAGAAGCGCCTGCGAAAACCCGTCGATGCTCCGCAGGGGGGCCCGCAAATCGTGGGATACGGAGTAGGAAAACGCCTCCAGCTCCTTGTTGGCCGCCTCCAACTGGGCCGCCTGCTGCCGCAGCGACTCGTTCAGTTTCTGAATTTCCTCCTCCCTTCGCTTGCGGTCGGTGACGTCCCGCGCGGCGGCATAGATTAGCCGGTTTTCCAAAGACATCGTGGAGTTCCATTGCAGCCAGCGGTACGAGCCGTCCTTGCAGCGATAGCGGTTTTCGAAGGAAATCACGTTGACGCCTGCGGACAGTTTTTCCGCCTCGCGCCGGGTTGCTTCCCGGTCGTCGGGGTGAACGAACTCGAGGAACGGTCTGGAGCACATCTCCTCCACCGTGTAACCCAGATTCTTTTCCCAGATGGGGTTCAGCCGCTTGAAGTATCCGTCGAAGCCGGCGATACAGAGCATCTCCAGAGAGAGGGTGAAAAATTTGTCCCGTTCCTCCTCCGCCCGTTTCCGCTCCGTGATGTCGTTGGCCAAAACCAGTTCGGAGCGCCTTCCTCCAAAATCCAAAAGGTGCGATACGATTTCCACATGGATGATGGTTCCGTCTTTTTTCCGATGCCGCCATTCCCCCGGCGGATGGACGCCGTTCTTCAGTTTAGACACCCGCTCCAGAAGGGCCGGAACATCCTCGGCCGGGCGAATATCCTTGATGGTCATCTTCAAAAACTCTTCTCGTGCGTATCCGTAGTGCCGGACGGCGGCGTCGTTGACCGCCAGAAAGGAAAGGGTTTCCAATTCGAAAACCCAGGCCGGAAGCGGGTTTTCGTCAAAAAGCATCCGGTAGCGCTGTTCCGAATCCCGAAGGATGGCATCCAATCGTTCCCGCTCGCTGATGTCACGGATGGCCGCGGTTACCAGCCGCCCCCGTTCGGTTTCTATGGGGGATAAGCTGATTTCCACTGGAAACTCCGTGCCATCCCGGCGCCGTCCGTATAGCTCCAGCCCCGTTCCCATTGACCGCACCCTCGGCTCCTTCATATAGCCCCTGCGGTTCTCGACGTGCCGGCCCCTATACCGTTCGGGCATTAACTGCTCCACATTCATTCCAACCAACTGCGACCGTTCGTAGCGGAAAAGTTTTTCCGCCTGGGCGTTTACCAACACGATTTTGCCGTCCTCTCCGACGATGACCATGGCGTCCGGGGCCGACTCCAAAAGCGTCCGGAACTGGTTCTCCGCCCGTTTACGCTCGGAAATGTCACGGATGATTCCACTGAAGAAAACCTCCCCCGCCGTCGTCCAGCTGGTCAGCGAAAGCTCCAGCGGAAATTCAGTGCCGTCCTTCCGCACCCCGTGCAACTCCACTGTTTTCCCGATGACGCGCGCCTCGCCGGTTTGCAGAAAACGGTGTAGCCCTTTTTGGTGAGCATCGTGGTAGCGCTCAGGCATTAAAAGCGTCAGCGGCCTCCCCATGATCTCATCCGGCGTGTAACCGAATATGGCCTGCGCCCCCTTGTTCCAGAGAATGATGACCCCTTCCCGGTTTGCCATCACGATGGCGTCATGCGCCATTTCCGTGACCGACCGGAAACGCTCCTCGCTGACCCGAAGGGTCTCTTCTGAGCGCCGGCGTTCGGTCAGAGCGTGTTGAATCAAATAGGCAAGGAGCAGGCTTACGAAAAGCGCAAAGCCGTAAACCTCCGTGACCCGCCGCAGGTTGGCATCCCGCTCGGCGAAAGCGGCTGCCGTCGGTTGCTGCGCCACCACCCCCCAACCGTAACCGGGCACGGGCTCATAGGCGGAGAGCCGCTCCTCCTTTTCGATGGGGTTGTACAATACATCCACGCCCACTTTCCCCCGCAAAAGCCGCTGGACGACCGGAACGGAAGAGAAATCAGCGATTGTTCCCTGTCCGGAATATTTTGGATGGGCGGCCACCCGCCCCTGACGGTCCGTCAGGTAGACGAACCCTTCCGGTCCCGCCTCGATGCTTTTGCTCCATTCAAACAGGGTGCCGATCGCGATCTGCAAAACCAAAATCCCCTCTATCCCCCCGTCCCGCCCCCGGATGGGTGTGGCCACGGCCACCACGTTCATCCGCGGCTCCGCCGCGCGGGTGTAGACGTCCGAAACATAAACCTGACCGCTGGCGAGCACCCCGCGATACCAATCCCGGTGGGAAAAGTTTCTCCCGCGCACACCCACAAGCTCCGGCGTGTCGGCCCAAAGCGTCCCGGAGCTGTCCGCCAAGAACGCCCGTTCCACAAAGGGGAAATCTTTCGGCACGTGCTCGAGAATCCGGATGGCCTCCCCCCACTTTTTCTCCGCCACCAGCCGGCGGAACTGCACCCGGGTTGCCAAAGCCAAGCCCAAATCTTTCAACCGGTCAAACTTTTCCTTTACCGTGATGGCGGTGAGATGGGCAGTCGAGCGCTTCTGGGCGAAGGCGAGTTCGGTCAAATCCTTTTTGGTTTTCAAATAGCTGAAAACACCGACGGCCAGAACGGGCAGGAAGAGAGCGGCAAAAACGACCGGTGCCACCGGCCAGACGTTCCTTGTTTTGGGTATGGGAGTTTTATGCGGGTATTTGTC
Organism: Verrucomicrobiia bacterium; assembly: GCA_035574275.1. Classification (NCBI taxonomy): domain Bacteria; kingdom Pseudomonadati; phylum Verrucomicrobiota; class Verrucomicrobiia; species Verrucomicrobiia bacterium. The sequence goes on along the minus strand of DATLYY010000073.1, from coordinate 8,413 downwards.
AAACATCTGAATTCAATTGAAAGCGGTGATTACTTTTTCCTTTCCACCAGCAGTTCTTTCTGTTTCTCCGCGCACTCCGGGCAGATGGAATGGCTGAAATCCACTTCCGTATGGGACTTGAGATATTCTTCCGCCGTCTGCCAGAGGGCCTTGTCGCTGCGAATTTTTTTGCACCAGGCGCAGATGGGCAAAATCCCGCGCAGCGTCTGGATGTCCGCCTGCAGGGACAAAATCCGCTCCGCTACATGCAGGCGGACTTTCAACTCATCGGCATCAAACGGCTTGGTTAAATAGTCGTCCGCCCCCGCCTCCATCCCCTCCAGAAAATTCTCCTTGCCGGTCTTGGCGGTGAGCAGGATGAGATAGGTGTAATCGGAACGCTTGAGGGAACGAATTTTCCGGCAAAGCTCCGGCCCGTCCATCTCCGGCATCATCCAATCCAGGATCACCAACCGGAACTCCCCCGAGCGGTAAAGGGACCAGCCCGCCGCGCCGTTGTCGCAGGCGGCAACCGCATGCCCCCAGCCGGTCAGCGTTTTTTCCAAAATCAGCCGCGAAACGGCGTCATCTTCCGCCACCAGTATCTTCATCCTTTGACCACCCCCTTTGCGGCTAAACTCCCTTTTACCTGTTCAAACTCCCCGGCCATCTGTTTGAGCGTGTTGCGGCAGTGGGCCGGCGATTTTTTTCCCGCCTGCTCTTCCAGTTCCCCGGCCAGACGCGAAAGCCCGGATGCCCCGAAATTGGCGGAAGCCCCTTTGATGGAATGCGCCTCCCGCTCCATCCGGGTGAAATTTTTCGTCCGCAGCGCTTCGTTCAAAAGACCCAGGCGGTTTTCGCAGTCCGCCAGAAAAACCTCGATTAACTGCCGGCGAAAGGCGGCATCTCCGCCGGAGGCCTGCTCCAGCCGGGCCCAGTCCACCGGCGCCGCCCTTCGGTTGTTCTCCTTTGCCGCCACAACCGGAGGAGCGAGGGGCCGGCGGGCCATCCAGCGCTCGACCACCTCCCGTAATTCCAAAGGTTCGATCGGCTTGGATACATAGTCGTTCATTCCCGCCTTCAGGCATTTTTCCCGGTCGCCGGAAAGGGCATGCGCGGTCATGGCGATGATGGGAATTTTGGCCTGCGGCCCCGCCATCTTTCGGATCTCCCGCGTGGCTTCCAGCCCGTCCAGTTCCGGCATCTGCACATCCATCAAAACCAAATCAAACTCCCGCGCGGATAAAACCTCCACCGCCTCCCGCCCGTCCTTGACGGAAACGACCGAATAGCCCGCCCGTGAAAGCACGGCCTCCGCCACCGCCCGGTTGACCTGGTTGTCCTCGGCGACGAGAATGCTCCCCCCCCGTTTGGCCTCCTCCAGCCAGTGACGGGTAATCAGCGGCTGCTCGGCCTCCCTTTCTTTCGAACGCCCCAAAACCGCCGTTATCGCCTCCAATAGTTGGGATTGCTTCACCGGCTTGTGCAAGTAGGCGGCAAACCCGGCCGCCTTGGCCCGGACGGCGTCCCCCCTCGTCCCCACGGAGGTTAGAAGAACGAGAAAAGTCGGCTGCAAGGCCGGATGGGATTTTATTTTTCTTGCCAGTTCCTCCCCGTTTTCATCCGGCATCTGAAAATCGATGATGGCGATGCGGATGGGATCCCCCAGCGTCAGCTGTTTTTGCAGAACCCTCATCCCCTCGGCCGAATTTCCGGCGGGAAAGGCCCGGCAGCCGAACGACTCCACCATCCGGCAGAGAATGTCCCGGTTCACGGTGTTGTCGTCCACAATCAAAACGGCTGCGTTGCGGATATCCGCGCTGACGATCCGGGGACGGGCGGCCAGGTTTTTGGAAAGGGGTATTTCGAACCAGAATTCGCTCCCCCTGCCCGGCTCGCTTTCAAACCCGATCTCCCCCCCCATCAGCTCCACCAATTGCTTGGAAATGGCCAGGCCCAGACCGGTTCCCCCGAAGCGCCGCGTGGAGGAGCCATCCACTTGGGTGAAGCTCTGGAAAAGCAAATGGTGCTTTTCTGCCGGAATGCCGATCCCGGTGTCCTTGACCGAAAAGCGGATGCGTGCGGTCTTATCATCCTCCGCCAGCAAGCTGGCGCGGATGACGACCTCCCCCTTCTCTGTGAACTTGACGGCGTTACCCGTGAGGTTTATGAGCACCTGGCGCAGCCGGGTGGGATCCCCTTTCAAGGCGAGCGGAACGCCGAACTCCACCAGACAGGCCAGCTCCAGCCCCTTCTGTTCCGCTTTGGGAGCCAGAAGGGAGGCGGTATCCTCCACCACGGAGCGCAAATCGAACTCGATCGACTCGATGGAAAGCTTCCCCGCCTCGATTTTGGAGAAATCCAGAATGTCATTGATGAGGGTTAGAAGAGATTCGGCGGAACTTTTGGCCCCGCGGATGAACTCGGCCATCTCCCGCTCGTCAGCAAAGGCCCGGCTGGAAAGAAGCCCCAGATAGCCCAGAACTCCGTTCATCGGCGTGCGGATTTCGTGGCTCATGTTGGCCAGAAACTGGCTTTTCAAGTTGGCCTGCTCCAGTGCGGCATCCCGGGCCATGGCCAGTTCCTCCACAGCCCGTTTCCGCTCGGTAACGTCCTGAATCAGGGAGACCCCGTATAGAGGTTTGCCATCTGCACTGTGCAGCCAAGCCGACGACACGTGCCCCCAAACCAATTGTCCGTCTCTTCGGACGTAGCGTTTTTCCAATTCGACGGTCGATTTTCCCCTAACGGTTACTTCTCGTAAAGCCACCCGGGATTTGTCGAAGTCATCCGGATGGGTAACATCGAACAGGGCCATTTGCAACAATTCTTTTTCCGAGTATCCCAGCCACTTGCAGAACGCCGGGTTGACCTGCAGGAAGCGGCCCTCGGGGCTTACTGTAACCATCCCGGCCGAGGCGTTCTCAAATATCGAGCGAAAACGCTCTTCGCTCTGCCGCAATGCCTCCTCCGTGTGCTTCCGCTCCAGCTCGGCGGCGGCCCGCACGCCGAAGATGCCGAGGATGGAGCGCAAGTCGAACTCGTCCGCCACCGGCTCGGTGTGCAAAACGCCCAGAACGCCGAGCGGCTTGCCGGCGGAATCAAAAAGCGGGGTCCCAAGGTAGCTTTCGGCGTTCAAATCCTTCAGGATCGGGTCGTCCGGAAAGTGTTTCTGCACTTCGCGGGGATAAAACTCCATCCCCTTCCCGATCACGTTTTCGCAGGGCGTCCCGGCCAGTTCGTACTCAAAGTTTTCCATAAACCCGTCCCCCGCCCAGACGGCGATGGTGCGGGCCCGTTCCGGACTTCCCTCCAGTACTTCGCCGATAAAGGCGTAGCGGACCTCGAGCACCGTCGCCAGGTGGCGGACCAGGGAACGGAAAAAGTTGACGCCGGTGGCCGACGAGATTCCCTCGGCAATGGCCCGCAGGGCCTTTTCCACCCGTTTTTGCTCGGAAACATCCACCATGCTGCCGACCATCCGCTTGATCCGGCCGGCGGCGTCCCGCACCAAACGCCCCTTGTCCCATACGTCGATGTAATGCCCTTCCTTGTGGCGAAACCGGTACTCCCCGATAAAGTCCTTCCCGGCCGCCAGGTTCTCCTCGATTTGGGTCAGGATGCGGGCCTGATCGGAGGGATGCACCCGTTCCTCCCACCAGGCGAAGTTCGGATCAACCTCTTGCAGTTTGTAGCCAAAAACGGCGGTTATATTTTCGGTCCATATAATCCTGTTCTTTTCTATGTCCCAGTCATAAATCACGCCGCTGGTGGCCGAGGCGGCCAGGTGAAAACGCTCGTTGGACTGCCGCAGCGCCTCCTCCGTGGCTTTCACTTCCGCAAGCGTCTGGGAAAGCGACTCCGAGACGCTCCGTTCCCGCTTCTGCCCCACCCGCACCCGCATCAAAAGCCAGACGGCGAACAGGCCGATTGAAAAAGAGATCCCCGCCAAGAGGTATAAATCCTTGAAGAGGCCGCTTTGGGCGTCCATGAGCTTGGCCCGTTCCTCTTGGTGCTTTTTCTCGATCGTTCGCAGGATTTCAAGCGCCCTGGCGCAATACCGGTCCATTCGGGCCATCGAGGCGCCGGCCAAAGTCTCCATTTCCCGGATTTTTCTTTCCGCCGCCCCCCCCTTCCGCAGCCGTTCCCTCCTTGCGGCCGCATCCAAGGTCTTTTCAGCTTCCTCCAAAAGCCGGGTCACACTGCTGTCCAGTTGGCTGATGATGACAGCCGCCGGGACCTCATTGGACAAGGCGGCCACAAACTCGGAACGGGCGTTTTGGTAGTGCCGGTGATAGGCCGCAAGAAGCTTCCGTTCCTTTTCAACCTGGTAGTTTTCCAAAACGTCGTTGGCCGGCCGATTCAGCTGCAAAAGCGCATCCCGCAGCCGGCTTTCCATCTGCAAGGCCTGGTTTAAATCCTCCCGGTCGGAATGGATTTCCAATCCCGAGCTGATGACGTTAATCGCCCAGATGCCGAAGATTAAAACGGCCAGCGCGGAAAAAACTACCAGCCATCCCTTCCGGCTTTCCGGAGGCAGGGGCTCGTGCCCCCCAAACGAGGGCCCTCCCAATCCGGGAAGGCTGTGTTCAAATTGCTGCATGTCATTATTCTTTTTCGGCATAACCCCAAAAAACATAAAGGGATACCTGCCACCCCAAAGAGGGGTTTGTGCTTGCGGTCTTCATCCGTTACATTCGCCGGGGTGAACTTGGCCGTTTTGGGAGCGGGAAAAATGGGGCGGGCAATCGCCTTCGATTTCTGCCGGCAGCCGGATGTAAAGAAAGTCACACTGTTGGAGGGAAACCGGAGGATTCTTAAAGAAGCGGCGGGCTTCATCAAAAACTCAAAACTGAAGGCCATTCACGCCGACCTCTCCAGTGCGTCCCATATAGCCCGTCTAACAAAAGGACATTCCGCCCTCGCTTCGGCGCTGCCGTATTTTTTGAACCTTGCCGCCACCCGCGCGGCCGTTCAAAACCGCGCCCACTTCGTTGATTTGGGAGGAAACGACACTGTTGTAGCCGCCCAAAGAAAATTGGATTCGTCCGCAAGAAAGGCCGGAATTGCCATAATTCCCGAAGTCGGCCTCGCCCCCGGTTTGGCCTCGATTTTGGCCTACGGTGGAATGAAGCAGTTCGATACCGTCGACGAAATCCATATGCGTGTGGGCGGCTTGCCCCTCAATCCCAAACCGCCGCTCAATTATCAGGAGGTCTTCTCCTTGGAGGGTTTGATCAACGAATACGTCGAGCCGGCCAAAATCCTGAAGGAAGGCCGGCTGGCCGCCGCGGAGTCGATGGACGGATTGGAGGAGATTCGCTTCCCCGACCCGTTCGGTAAAATGGAGGCCTTTTACACCTCCGGAGGCGCCGCCGCCCTGCCGGAAATGCTGAAGGGAAAAGTGAAAGAGCTGGACTATAAAACCATCCGCTACCCCGGCCACACCGAAATAATCCGCGCCGCTGTCGAGATGGGGCTTGCGTCACAGAAGGAGATTGTTATCGGCAAGATGAAAGTGACACCGCGGGCGGTATGGATTAAACTCTTGTCGGAACTCCTCCCCAAAACCGGCCCGGATGTCGTTCTGCTTCGCGTCTGGCTGGACGGCGTCAAGGCAGGAAGGAAAATGCGTTTGATCTATGAGTTGGTGGAAAGAGCCGATTCGAAATTCACCGCGATGATGAAGGCCACCGCCTTCCCCGCCTCCGTTATTACCCTTCTGTTGGCTCGTGGAGAGATTTCCCAAACCGGCGCCCTCCGTCAGGAAGAAGCCGTCCCCTTGAAAAAGTTTATTGCGGAATTGGAAGCCCGCGGCCTCCGCGTCCAGACCAAACTCGAAGAGGTTTGATTCCCTCTCTAACTGAAAAACTGCTCCGCCGTCTTGTGCAGGATGTTCTCCCTGGCCTCATCGGAGAGCTTTAGCTTCTTAAAATCCTCGATGTTTTTGGCGATGGAAGCCACTCCCGGCCCCGGCCAGTCCGTGCCGAAAAGTGTTTTTGAGGCGATTTCCTCCAGCCGCGGAAAATTCTCCAAAACCTTCGCCGGCGGAATGCCCGAGATTTCGAGATAAACGTTGGGGTGCCGCCGCACTAAAAAGAATGCCTCCTGCTGCCAGAGCGGTCGTCCCCCGTGCGCCAGGATGATTTTCAAGTTCGGAAAATCTACGGCCACGTCATCAATCGGAATCGGATTCCCGTACCGGCTGCGGGCGCCGGGAAAAATCGAAGTGCCGGTATGAAACATCACCGGCAGTTTCTTCAGCTCGCAAAACCGGTATAATTCCTCCAAGTTGCGGTGGGACGATAGGTAATCATTGGGTGAAAAAAGCTGATGCGGCGGGTGCAACTTGATTCCCCGAATTCCCCAGTCCATTACCTTCTTCAAATCCTCCGTGACGTTTTTGGAAGTTCGCGGGTTGACCGACCCGAACGGGATCAGCCGTTTCGGATGACTCTTGCAGTAATTGGCGCAAAACCGGTTGACCTCAAACGAGAATCCCATCAAATCGGGGGAATCATAATTGATGATCCAAGCCTGGGCGATTCCGGTTGAGTCGAGGTACTCTACGAACGCGTCCGGCGACTGGATGAATTTTTGTATCTGGTCATAATCCTGCCGCCCGTTTTTCATCCGCACCAGAACCTCCGGCTTCAATTGATTCCACGGCTGGATGTGCACGTGGCAGTCGATAACCTTCATTTTCCGCTCCAAACCGGCGTTCGTTTTTGAAGAAAAGCGTTCAACCCCTCCGTCATATCCTTTACTCTAACCAATTCCCGCAAGTATATGTTTTCCGAGTGCTTAAGCCTTGCCTCCATACCCGCCTTTGGTCCCGCTAAAGCTTTCTTGGCAAGCCGCAAAACCGCCGGACTGAAATGCGCAAGCTTTTCATAAAGCTTCCATATCTCGCCGTCCAAATCATCGGCCACTCGGTTGACCAGTCCGGCTTGCCATGCCTCTTCCGCCGAATAACTTTTTCCTTCCAGAATCAGCTCCGCGGCCGCCCGATGCCCCATTCGAACCGGGAAATAAGCGGCGGCAAACGGCGGAAAACATCCAACCGCTGCTTCCGGTTGAGCAAATACCGATTTGGGTGTGGCAAAAATGAAATCACAGGCCGCCGCCAGTTCGCACCCGCCGCCGAAAACATAACCATCCGCCGCCGCGCAGGTAATCAGGTTCGACCCGACGATGCGCCGTAAAAACCCATGAAAAGCCGAAAGCATCTTTTTGACCGTTTTTGGAAAATGCTCTTTTATCTCAACCCCCGCCGAGAAATTTTCGCCCTCCCCCGAGAAGACAACCAAAAGCGGTTTTTCCTTCTCCAAGGTTGCAAACGCCTTGCTCATTTCCCCTAACGTGGCAATATCGAGGATATTCAACGGCGGGCGGCTGATGACAACCCTCGCCAGATGCTTTTCTTTTTCAACGAAGATATTCTGATACTTCATAAAACAATTTTAACCCCGTTTCAACTCCACAGGCAATTCCCCAAAAGGCAGCTTCACCTGCTGGCCGGTGGACATATTTTTGAACGCCACCTGCCGCTCCTTCATTTCATCTGGCCCCACCACAGCCGCAAAGCCGATTTTTCTTTTCGATACCCACCCAAACTTGTCCCGCATTTTATCCTCCGCAAAAGGATATATTTCCGTCCGAACCTTCTTCTTCCGCAGAAAAGCCGCAACCTCCAGCCCGTATACCAAACTCGCTTCATCAAACGGCAAAACGACCGCTTGGGTGACGCCTGCTGCTTCTTCCAACTTTCCTCTCTCCTCCAGCACATCGATAATCCGTTCCAGCCCGAAAGAACTTCCCGTGGCGGGCACTTCTTTGCCGGTAAAAAGCCCGATGAGATGGTCGTACCGCCCCCCGCCGGTGACGCTGCCGATTTTGGCGTCGCTCAAAACGGTTTCAAAAATCGGTCCCGTGTAATAATCGAGTCCCCGCGCCAGAGAAACGTCAAAAGCCGCGGCCTCGGCGGGAATTCCGAGACGCGCGCAGTATGTCATAAGGGTTTCGGTTTCTTCGATCGCTTTCTTCCCTTTCTCGGTATGCCCCAAACCCTGCCTTAAAAAATCCAGCGAATTGGCCTCTATCACCGGCAGTATCTTTTTAGCGGCCTCCGGGGACAATCCCTGTTCTCCAAGCTCTTTTTTTACTCCGTCCAACCCGACCTTGTCCAGTTTGTCCAAGGCCGAAAAAAATCCCCCCTGTTTTTCCTTGGCAATCCCGGCCCACTCGGCGAGGGCGGAAAGAATCTGGCGGTGATTGACACGGATGGAAAAATTGGAAAATCCCAGCGCCGTTAAAACTTCATACGTCATCGCCACCAGCTCCGCATCCGCCAGCGGCGCTTCCTGCCCGACGATATCCACGTCACACTGGTAAAATTCCCGGTACCGCCCCTTTTGCGGCTTGTCCGCCCGCC
>DATLYY010000072.1 GCA_035574275.1 Verrucomicrobiia bacterium | reverse complement strand
GGGTTTTCTGGTCGCCAAAGGCGACTGTAACCCGCCCGCCTCTGTTTCGCGTTTTCGTAGGGGGCGGGCCTCGTGTCCGCCCGTTTTTTTGTCCCCCTTAACAAGGGGGACGAGGCCGAAGGCCGGAGGGGGTGTTTTTGTAGGGGCACGTTACCACGCACCCTTTTGTTGCGTAGCGGAGGTCTTCAGACCTCCACTTTTTCAGCAGGGGGGAGGAATGGAGGCATAAAAAATCAAGAGCAAAACAACCACATCAGCCGGGGAAATTTTTCCATCGCAATTCAAATCTCCCGCCGACGGCGCCGCCGGGAATGGGGCACCGTTAAAAGCAAAATTCAGCATTAACACCACATCCGCCAAAGTCATTACCCCATCCAAATTCAAATCCCCTTTCAGGGCAGGTAGTGGAGAATATTTGATTGTAACATAGTCCAATTGATTTTGAAGGTCGCTCCCTGCAAGGTATACGTTGCCATTCCGATCAACTGAAATTTTCGGAAATGCGTAATAAAAAACTGGCCCCGCATAACGCTTTTCCCAAAGAAAATTTCCGTTTGAATCATATTTCAAAATCACATAATTGTAAGTCGAGTCAATTCCAAAACTTACTCCCGCCACGTAGATGTTTTCCGCAGAATCCGACGATATGTCAAAACCTCTATCCAATCCACTCCCGGGCCCGTTATAGCTCCGCGCCCATAGCTCATTTCCGTCCGAATCATATTTGACTGTCACGATATCATTCTGATTTCCCGCTCCAGCGTAACTAAAGCCGGTCACATAAATATTATTCTGTGAATCGAAGACCATGGCGGTGGCAAAATCATCATGGTTTGCGCTCCCGTTAAAACGGGCGACCCATAACAGATTCCCTCCGGAGTCATACTTAACAGTTGTATAGTCGAGAAATGTAACGCTATCCCGGCTGGCCCCGGTAAGATAAATATTGCCGCTGTCATCTAACTTTAAGTCGATAGGAGAGCCAATAGAATTGCTCACCGACCACGCGATATCTGATCGCACCCAGAGTTGCGTACCGGTTGAATCGTATTTAATGCTTACCCATTCTGTTGGCCCCTGACAATGATTGCTATAACCGCCGACATAAACGTTCCCCAGTGAATCAACCCCAATTACATGAGGGAAGGTACTAACAGCATCTCCCCCAGGCGGAACATATCGCTCGGCCCAAAGTTGGTTTCCACTGGAATTGTACTTTATTGTGACAAAGTCATAGTAAATGCCGGAATAATAACCACAATTTCGACTAGCTCCTTGGCTAATTCCCGTGGCATAAACATTTCCGTTCTCATCAGCCGTAACCGCTATTCCAATATCCACTCCATTTATGGGCCCGTTATAGCGTGTTGCCCAGACTTGATTTCCATTGGAACCATACTTGATTGTTAAGCAATCATTCTCCGACGATGTTCCGCCCGTCACATACACATTCCCATTTTTATCCATAGCAAACAGGTTTGGATAATCTCCGGTATTTACCACGCCATTGTAATTTCGCAGCCAGAGTTGATTGCCGTTTCGATCGTACTTTATGGTAACAAGCTCGACGGAGGGTGTCCCTGTCCCACTGTGACCGGTAACAACCACATTTCCGCTGTCATCTACAGCAAGCCCCCTCATTTCGTCCGTTTTGTCTCCCACCCCATTGAAATAGCGCACCCAGGCGGTATCGACTTGGCAAAAAACCAAAACGGGAAATGCTAAAAAACCAAAAAATAGAAGGGCCGAAATTTTCTTAGCAAAGCTGCACATCTCTTTCAAATTATCGGCAAAAACTTCAAGTAAAACCGGGACTGAATGGCCTTCGCCTCTTAATTTCTCATAAGGTATTGGTGCATTATACGCCGATTTTCCGGTTTTAATAACCCTTTTTCAGCAAACCCCCTATATTCCCGCCGGTGAAAAAACAGCTTTCCCTTTGGCTCCCGCCGCTCGGCTACGCGCTTCTGATTTTTGCCCTTTCCTCCATCGAAAGCGCCTCCCTTCCCACCTTGCGGTTCGCGTGGAGCGATAAGTTTATTCATCTGGGGGAATACGGCCTTTTCGGCTTTCTTTTTGCCCGCCTTTTTGTCCAATTGGGATTGAAGCACCCCTATCTGTGGGCCGCCCTCGTCGCCAGTTTTTACGGCGCCACGGATGAAATTCACCAGTTTTACGTCCCCGGCCGGACAATGGAGGTATACGACTGGATTGCCGACACGCTCGGGGGCATCCTCGGCAGCCAAGCATGCCGGTTGTGGCTGAAGAAGTTTAGTGCGAGGTCAAAAGCCGATTTGCCAGCCGGGCAAACTCGAGAAAACCCAAATCCTCCGGCCGGGCTTTAGCCGGAATCCGCACTTCCTTAAAAATTGTCCCCAATATTTCTGGCGATTCAATTTTTCCCATAACCAGCGAATTCAAAAGCGTCTTCCGCCGGTGCAAAAACGCTTTCTTGACCACTTCAAAAAATTTTTCGGCGTCCTGCACGCCCCAAGGTGGTTGCGAATGAGGGAGAAGCTTAACGACGGTGGAGTTCACCTTCGGCTTGGGATAAAAATTCCCCGGCCCTACGTCCAAAAGCTTTTCCACTTCAAAGTGAAAACGCACAAAAAAGGTAAGCGGCGAATATTCGGACGTCTTCGGCCCGGCCAAAGCCCGCCGAGCCACCTCCCGCTGAATCATAATCACGGCCCGTTCGATTCTATCCTTCTGCACCGCCAGCCAGTCCAATATCGGGCTGGTCAAATGGTAGGGGATGTTGCCCACAATCTTGAATTTTCCCGCCGGCTCCAAATCCAAAAGCCGTACGCTTTGTATTGCCTGCGGCAAAATTTTGGCATTGGAAAAGGAGGCCAGCCTGGCTGTCAACTCTGGCAGAATCTTCTTATCCACCTCCACCGCCCAAAGTTTCGCGCCGCTTTCCGCCAGATGAACAGTTAGTGCCCCGCGGCCCGCGCCGATTTCCAGCACCAAATCGGGAGGCGACAATCCCAGAAAGGATACAATCTTTTTCTGGATGGTTTTGTTGATCAAAAAATTCTGCCCTAACGATTTTTTGGGCATTCAAATGCCAAAGGCGCGCGCGGCGTTGGCGGAGGTGATTTCAGCCATTTCTTCTTTTGAACGTCCGAGGATGGCCGCCAGTTTTTCCACCACCAACGGAATATACGCCGGCTCGTTCCGCTTCCCCCGATGGGGAACCGGCGCCAGATACGGACAGTCCGTCTCAGTCAAAATCAAATCAAGAGGCAAAATCTTGACCACTTCCGGCAGTGTGGACTTCGAAAAAGTGAGTGTCCCGTTGAAGGAAAGAAAGTACCGTTTTTCTATCGCTTTTTTGGCCTCTTCGACCCCTTCGCCAAAGCAGTGCAGAACCACTTTTTCCTCCCCCAAATCTACTTTTTCCAGAACTGCCCACGCCTCTTTGAACGCCGCCCGGATATGCATCACCAGCGTCTTCCCCGTCCGCCGCGCAAATTCGACCTGCGCTTCGAAAGCCCGATACTGCGCTTCCGCCGGGGCGTAATTGCGGAAAAAATCCAGCCCCGTTTCCCCAATAGCAACCACCTTTGGATGCCGGGCGTATGTTTCCATGTTTTTCAAAACTTCATCCGTAAAGTTTTCCGCCTCGTGCGGGTGTAGCCCAACGGAGGCAAAAAGCCCTTCATATTTTTCCGCCAGCTCGATGGCTTTGGCGATATGCTCTCCGTCCGTGCCGATGTTGATGATTTTATCCACCCCGGCCGCTTTTGCACGGGCGATTGTTTCCACGAAGTCTTGCTGAAAATCCGAAAAAGTCAGATGCGCGTGTGTATCAACCATTCTAATTGCGAGTATTTGGTAGCCCCGACTTTACTTGTCCCGAGCGCAGTCGAGGGAGTCGAGGATCTTTGCGCGGAAAAATAATAATTATTTCTTTTCGCCCAAAAGCTTCCACGCCCCCGGCAAAGCCAAAGTCGCCAGCCCGATTTTAACCACATCCCCGGCCAGAAAGGGGAGAACCCCCAAGCTGATTGCTTGGTTGAGGCCCACAAATTTCCCCAGCCACAGCGCCCCGAAACCGAAAATGACGATGTTCCCCAAAATCATCGCCAGAAAAGTGGTGGAAACTTTCCTATCCCACCCTTTTTCCGCCAGATACCCGACCAAGTAAGCGGCAGGAAGAAAACTTACCAGATACCCGCCCGTCGGTCCCAAGATTTTTGCAAAGCCGGCAACTCCGCCCGCAAAAACCGGCAGGCCGATTGACCCTTCCGCCAAATAAGCCAAAACCGCCGCCGTCCCCCGCCAGCGCCCCAAAAGCATCCCGACCACCAAAACGGCAAACGTCTGCCCGGTAATCGGCACGGGGGAGAAGGGAAGGGGAATGGCGACTTGCGCCGAAAGCGCAATCAAAAAATTCCCTCCCAATACCAGAAAGGAATCGTAAAGCCATGCATGTGTCTTCAGTTTTCCTACCGGCAGAACGTCCGCAAATACCATTCTTCCTCCTTTACGAAATCTCCGCCCCGGGCGGAATCTCCCCGTCCGGGGTGACGATAACCAGTTTTCCCTCTTTTTTCGCCGCCAAAAGCATCCCGCGCGATTCCACCCCGAAGATTTTGGCCGGTTTCAAATTAGCCACCATCACGATTTTCTTCCCGACCAGATTTTCCGGCGTGTAAAACTGGGCAATCCCCGCCACAATCTGACGAGTTTCTCCACCCAAATTTACCTGCAAACGCAAAAGCTTGTCCGATTTCTCCACCCGCTCCGCCTGTTCGACGACCGCCACTCGCAATTTTAGCCGGGCGAAATCCTGAATGGTAACGAGGCCATCTTTCTCCAAGGCAGCGCTTATCCCCGGAGCTTCGGCCGCGGTCCTTTCCTTTTCCAGCCGCGGAAAAAGCGGCTCTGGATGGGAAACCTTACTCCCCGCCTTTAGCCGTCCCCATTGAAAGAGTCCCAAAACCTCCGGCTCTTTTTCCACGTTTTGACCCAAATAAGCCAGAAGTTTTTGCGATTTTTCCGGCATAAACGGGTAATACAAAAGCGCCAAATGCCGCAAGGTCTCCAGCGTGTAATACAAAACGGTCCCCAATTGTTCCGTTTTCTTCTCCTTGGCCAAATTCCACGGCGCCTGCGAATCAAAAAACCGGTTGGCGGCCCTGACCAACTGCCCGATTTCATCCGCCGCCTCGGTCAGCGCGATGCGGTCGAAAAGCTCGGCGACTTTCTTCTCCGTTTTCTCCACTTCATTGGCCAAATCCAAAGCCGCTTCGTCCGGGCTTTTCGCTTCCGGCACACTCGAACCGAAATTCGTCTCCACCATCTTGATGGCCCGGCTCGCCAGATTTCCCAAGTCGTTGGCCAAATCGGCGTTGTAGCGGGCGGCAAACCGGTCCACCCGCAAATCCCCGTCCTGCCCAAAGCCGAAAGGGGTTAGCAAAAGATACCGCGCCGCATCCACACCGTATTCGGAAGCGAGATAAAGCGGGTCGATGACGTTCCCCAGCGACTTGGACATCTTCTGCCCGTTGACCGAAAAAAAGCCGTGCACGAAGATTCGGTCGGGTGGTTTGACCCCGGCCGCCAAAAGCAAGGCCGGCCAGAAAATGCAGTGGAACTTCAAAATATCTTTGGCCATCAGGTGCAAAACCTCCCCCTTTTGCCACCATAAATCAAAGTTGTTGGCGTCCGTGGAAAAACCGGAGGCGGTGATGTAGTTGATGAGCGCGTCCACCCAGACGTAGGTGGTCTGCTCCGGGTCGAAGGGAAGCGGCACCCCCCAGCTCTCCCGCTCGCGGGAAATGGAAAAATCCTCCAGCCCAACCTTGAAAAGCCCGAGCGTTTCCTTTTTTCGCTCCAACGGCTCGATTTTGATTTTATCCTCGTAAATCAGCTTCTCCACCTGCGGCAGATAGGAGGTGAGCCGGAAAAAGTAATTTTTCTCCTCCACCGTCTCCGGCGGAATGCGGTGGTAGATGCAAAGCCCGTTCTCCAAATCCTTTTCGGTGATGAATTTTTCGCACCCCGTACAGTAGAGTCCTTTATAGACGCCGGAATAAACCGCCTCCTTGCCGTCCGGCGTCTTGGCCTTCTTCAAGCGGGACAAAAACTCCTTCACCGTGTTGGTGTGCCGCTCCTCCGTGGTGCGGATGAAGTAGTCGTATTCGATTTTCATCCCGCTCCAGGCCTTTTTGTACTCGGCGGATACCTCATCGACGAAAACCTGCGGCGTCTTGTCGGCCCCCTTGGCGCTCTGGGCGATTTTGGTGCCGTGCTCGTCCGTGCCGGTCAGAAAGAAAACCTTCCGTTCCCGCTGCCGCCAAAAACGGGTCAAAACGTCCGCCGCCAAAGTGGTGTAGGTGTGCCCCACGTGCGGCCGGTCGTTGACGTAGTAAATCGGTGTGGTGATAAAGAGCGGCTTTTGCATCAGGACGCTTCCTTCTTTCTTCCGCAGTCGCAATCGCCGCAGCGTTTGGCTTTTCGGAACTGCAGCAAGCTCACCTTTTCCTCAAACCCGTCCGTATGCCGCACGGCCATAAACTCCTTCACAAAATTCAGCTTCACCACTTCCCCTTCCCCCCGCTCGGTGGCAAAACGGCTCCCCACTTTCGGGAACTGGGCCATCCCCCGGGCGTAATCCTCCTGCTCGTAGAGCAAACAGCACAAAAGCCGCCCGCAGTTCCCGGTGATTTTCTGCGGGTTCAAGGCCAGCCCTTGGTCCCGGGCGAACTGCGTCGAAATCGGCCGGAAATCTTTGATGAAAGTCGTGCAGCACTGCTTGAGCCCGCACCGTCCGTAGCCCCCCAGCCGCCGGGCCTCCTCCCGCGCCCCGATCTGCCGCATCTCGATGCGTGTTTTGTGGATGCCGGCCAGTTCCCGCACCAAGTCCCGAAAATCCACCCGCTTTTCGGCGGAAAAAAAGAAGATTATTTTGCTGCCGTCGAACTGCATCTCCGCATCCACCAGCCGCATCAAAAGCCCGCGCCCCTCCACGAGCGTCCGGCACTCCTGCAAGGCCTTTTTCTCTTTTTCCCGCACTTCCTTGTAGCGGTTCAAATCCTCCGGCGCCGCCCTGCGCAGAATGTTGAAAACATCCTCCTCCTTCTCGTATTCCCGGTCGGAGTAAATCACCCGCAAAAGCCGCCCCATATCCTCCCCTTTTTCGGCTTGGACGACGGCGAACTCGGACGGCCGGAGCGGCACCCGTTGGGGGTTGAAAAACTTGTCATACCGCGCCCCCTTGAACTCCAAAACCCAGTACTCGCTCATTAGATTTGGCGAATTTTCATCCTTTCGGCTTTAATATGCCCGCCCCCGGATGAAAAGTCAAAAGCTTATCGAGGGTTGGCTATACAGCAGCCGTTTACTTATATTTCAACCTAACAGCAATGATAGGCCAAACTGTTTCTCATTATAAAATTTTAGAGAAGCTGGGTGAAGGTGGCATGGGGGAGGTGTATCTGGCCGAGGATACCAATCTGGGCCGCAAAGTTGCCATAAAGTTTCTTGCCGCAGACAAAGCCGCCGACCCGGAAGCCCGCAAGCGCTTCATCCACGAAGCCCGCGCCCAAGCCCTCGTCGCCCACACCAATGTTGCCAGCTTCTATGAAGTCGGGGAGGAGCGGGACAAGGTTTTTATCGTAATGGAGCACATCGAGGGCCGGAAGCTTTCGGACCTGGCGAAGGCGGAAAAACTATCCTTGCCGGAGATACTGGACTTGGCCATCCAGATAGGAGAGGGGCTTCAGGCCGCTCACGAAAAAGGGGTGATGCACCGGGATATCAACCCGGCCAACATACTGGTCACTTCCAAAGGGACTGCCAAGATAACCGACTTCGGTCTGGCCAAATGGAAGGGGGCTTCCACCATCACCCAGACCGGCTTGCAAATGGGCACCGACTCCTATATGTCCCCGGAGCAGTTGGAAGGGAGAAAAGCCGATTTCCGCACGGACATCTTTTCTTTTGGAGTGGTTCTGTATGAGCTGCTATGCGCCCACCGCCCGTTTGAGGGAAACAATCGGGAGACCCTCTTCTATGAAATACTGTATGCTCAACACCAACCCTTGGCCCGCTACAATAACAAAACCTCGGAAAACTTAGAGCGCATTGTTTCCAAGTGCCTGTCCAAAAAGCCGGAGGAGCGCTATCAATCTATGGCCGATTTGGTGGCGGATTTGAAGAAGGAAAGGCAGGGCATCCAGCCCAGTGCATTCCCTCCTTTGTCCAAATCAAGAAAATGGCTCCCCTTTTTAGTTCCCGCTGGGGTTGGCTTGGCCGTTCTGCTTTTCCTGACTTTCAAGCCGTTCCAAATTAAGATAGGTTCCGGAGGGGAAGCAACAGCAGAGCAGAATTCCTTGGCCGTTATGTACTTCGAAAATGTGGCCGACCCGGAGGACAAGGACAAAACCGCCCAGATGATTACCTCCCTTTTAATCACCGATTTGTCCGAGTCGGAATATATGAACGTGGTGAGCCAGCAGCGGCTGTACGACATTTTGAAACTTCTGGGAAAAGAAGGTTCCAAGACGATTGACAGGGAGATTGCATCGGAAGTGGCGGAAAAAGCCGGGGCGAAATGGATTTTGACCGGCAAGGTAATGCAGGCCCAACCGGCTTTGGTCGTCACGGCGGAGGTCTCGGAACCCAAAGGAGGGAAAATTCTGGCCTCCCAGCGGGTTTCCGGCGCGCCCACCGAGGATTTGTTTGCCGTGGTGGACAAATTGAGCGTCGAGGTAAAAAAAGATTTGAAGCTTCCCGTGCAGGCCCAGGCCGAACCGGAGCGGCCGGTGGCCGATGCAACTACCCATTCACCGGAGGCGTATCGTTACTATCTGGAAGGGATGGATTACCTGTATAAACTGTATTTCCCGGAGGCGGAAAAAAGCTTTAGGAAAGCCATTGATTTGGACTCTACTTTTGCCATGGCCTATTACCAATTGGCTCACAGTTTGGACATGCAGGGCAAACCGGAGTCGAGAGCAACCGCGCTTCAAGCGGTAAAGTACTCCGGAAAAGTCGGCCCCTTGGAAAAGCGCTACATCAAATGCAGGGAGGCGCGTCTGTCCGGCAATGTGTTACTGGCTTTGAAAGAGTTTGAGAAAATAACGGCGGATTTCCCTCAAGAGAAAGATGCGTTTTTTATGATGGGGGCGATTTATGTGATGGAGCTTGGACAACCCAAAAAAGGGATCGGGCCCCTGCTCAAAACCATAGAGATTGACCCTCTTTACAAGCGGGCCTATAACACCCTGGCCTATGCCTACAATGACATCGGGGATTTTGAAAAGTCCATCTGGGCAATAAACAAATACATTGAACTGGCGCCGGAGGAGGCCAATCCCTACGACACCCGGGGCGACTTGTACGCCTACAATGGCAAGCTGGACGACGCGGCAGCCTCCTACCGGCAGGCTTTGGCAAGGAAGCCGGATTATTTTGCCTCATTGACCAAACTGGGGTATATGTATCTTTTCAAACGGGATTTTGCCCGCGCGGAAAGTTGTTTTCAATCGCTGGCCTCCAGCGGCGATAAGGGCATTCGCTCGGAGGGGCGGTTGTGTCTGGCTCAAATTCCCCTGTATCAGGGCAAATTCAACCAAGCCCTCGAGCTGCTGGACCAGGGAATAGCGGCTGACCGATTGGAACGGGCGGATGGGATGCCGTTGGGCAGGAAATATTTTACAAAAGCGCTCATCCACCGGGAAAAGAAAAGTTGGAAACCGGCGTTGGAGGAAATCCGAATAGCCGCGGAAATTTTCCATACGGCCAACCCCAAGGATGTGAGTTATGCCCGCGATTTTTATGCCGCCTTCTTGGCTGAAAACGGCGCAATGGCCCGCGCCGAGGAAATCGTCCGAACGCTGAAAAACGATATTGAAAAGAAAGATACCACCAAGTTGCGAAGATATTGGTACGCGGCCGGATGGGTGGAGTTGGCTAAAGGCAATGTGTCCGCCGCAATCACCCACCTGGAAAAAGCGGCCAAGGTCAGTACGGATTTCATCGTACACTACCAGCTTGCCAAAAGCTATCTCAAAGCTGGACGTTTGGGAGAGGCGGTCGGTGAATTTGAAAAAATTCTTCCGCGATATGATGAAAATCGAACCTATGTATTAATCTGGGCGGTGAAGGCCCACTACCTTTTGGGGCTGGCGTACGAGAAATCGGGCTGGAACAACAAGGCTATCGAGAAATATCAAGAATTCCTCGACATCTGGAAAAACGCCGACCCGGGGATTGCTGAAGTGGAGGATGCCAAACAGCGATTGGCGAATCTAAAAAAGAAAGTGTAGGGGCAGGTCCCCGTGCCTGCCCGTAATTCGTATTTGTAGGGGCGGGCCTCCGCGCCCGCCATCTCCTTTGTCCCCTCCATACGAAAGAGGGGATTAAAGGGAGGTTATCCCCGCCCTTTTGCTCTCAAAATCCTCGCAAACAACCAGAAAAGCGCCAGCCGGAAATTTACGTTCCGCTCCAAATCCACGCGCGTTTTGCTTACTTCTTGCAGGGCGGTCAAATAGGGAAAGGAACCTTTTTGTGCGGCGGTGATTTTTTCAAACTCCGGCCTCAAATCCAAACTCCCCGCCCGCTCCGGCTGTTTCAGTTCGGCAAAACAGAAAAGCTCCCACAAAAAGACCTCCAGCCAGGAAAGAAAGGATAAAACTTCATCCTTCTTGCGGGTGTCGGCCGCCTGCTTGAGCGCCAAAAAAAGTTGTGCCTGCTGGCCGGCCAAAGTTAGACGCAAAACCTCCCACGCCTGTTGCCGCCGTTCCTGCTCCCTCTCGTTTTGCAGAAAAAAAAGCTTGGCGATGCTTCCGGAAGCAGCCGTTGCAAGGTCGCCGGCTTCCTTTTTCCCCAACCCGAACTCCCGTTCGGCAAAACCGGCGACGATCTCGGTGGGAAGGGGGGGAAAGAAAAACCTCTGCGTTCGGGAAAGAATGGTGGGCAAAAGATTTTTGGGCCGCTCGGCAATCAAAATCAAAAGCGTGTTTTTGTGCGGCTCCTCCAAGGTTTTTAAAAGCTTGTTCGCCCCCTGCGGCAGTTGCAGCCGGTCGGCCTCCACGAGGAGGGCCACCTGCCAGTCCCCCTCCATCGGTTTCCGCGCCAGCCGGTCCTGCAGGGTCTGCAAATCGGAAACGGTGATAAAATCGGCATTCTCCTTCCAGACCGGGTCGTACAGATTTTTCTTTTTGCTCTCCAGAAAATGGGCGAAAATCTCCTGCCGCGCCTCCTCCTTTTTCCGCTCGGGCGGACTGCCAGCCGAGGGGAGAGGAATGGTGATTAAAAAATCGGGATGGGAGAAAGCGGAAACTTTTTTGCAGCCGGAACACTTTCCGCAACCGCTTTTTCCTTCACATAAAAGAATTTTTGCGAGCCAAACGGCGGCCGCAAACTTCCCCGTTCCTTTTTGCCCGTGGAATAAAAGCCCGTGCGGCAGCCGGTCGGCCGCCAAGGCCCGCCCAAGGGCGGACTGGACGGCTTCCTGTCCCAAAATCCCGTCGAAACCTACCGCTACCGCAGCCACTGTTCCGGATCCTCCTGCGTTTTCCCTTTGCGCACTTCGAAATGAAACCCGCTCCCCAAAGCCGAGGCCTCCGCCGAAACCGTGCCGATGGCGTCCCCCGCCGCCACGGGGCTGCCGGTTTCCAGATAAACATCCTCCAGCCGGGCGTACAGCGTATAATAACCCCCCCCGTGGGATAAAATCAAAAACTTTCCGTAGCCGCGCAGAAAACCGGAATACGCCACCGACCCGGCCGCCACCGCCCGCACCGGCTCCCCGCCGGAAACCTCGATGTCGATTCCGGGCTGAAAGGATACCACCTTGGTCACCGGGTCTTTGTGCGTGCCGAAGCGGGAAAGAACCCGCCCCGATACGGGCCACGGAAGCCCCCCCCGTAAATCGGCGAAGTTGGCTCCGGTTGGAATCGTCGAGGGGCGGGCCTTCCGCTTCTTTTCCAGTTCGGTGATGATGCGCAAGAGCTCCGCCGCCGACTGCTTCAAGCGTTCAATGGAGGCCAGATGCCCCTGCTTCTGCTGCCGTAGGGAGGCCAAAAGCACCTGCCGCCGCTCCTTGTTTCCCAAAAGCCGGCTCTCCTCTTTTTTTCGCTCCCGCTCAATCGCCCGCAAAGTCCCCGCCTCCCGCTCCAGCTTCACTTTCTGCGCCGCCAAGTACTCCTTCTGGTTCTGCACGAGCGAAAGCTCCTTTTTCTCCTGCGATAAAATCTGCCGGAAGTCGAAAAACCGCTCCAGCAAGAGCTGCGGCTCCGCCGCCGCCAAAAGGATTTCCGATTTCGCCTTCTGGTTGGCCACATAAAAATATTTCAGCCGCAGCCCCAGCCGCTCCTTCCGCTTTTCATACACCGCCTCCGACATGTCGAGCGTGGCCGCCGTCAGCTTGTGCCGCTTTTCCACTTCCCGTTTCTTTCTCGCCAGACGCTTGAGATACCGTTCGGTAAGCGCGATGTTGGCGTTCAGGTTGTCCAGCTGCTTGGAGACCGATTTCTCCTGCCGTTCCACCTCCGCCAGCTTCCGCCGTTCCCCTTCCAGCTCCTGTCGGATTTTCTTCAAATCTTCGGAGGCCTCCGCGGCATCCGCCGGGGTGCGGGCCACCGAATCGTAGTCGCTTTCCTGGGCGGCGAGGGGACCACCGGCTAAAAGCGCCAGCCCCAATGCGACCAGGAAAACTTTCATACCTTCAGCTCTTTTTTAATACCCAAAAAGCTCCCCGCCAGCCCAAGAAAGACCGCCAGCCCCAAGGTCAATAGCCCGGCCGCAAAGGGGAACATCGCCAAGGGGAGCGTGGAGCGCACGACCGCCAGAATCAGCCAGGCCACTCCGCCCCAGGCCAGAACCGCCGCCACCCCCGCAAGAAAAATTCCCTCCAGATAGTATGGAATGGTCAAAAACCCCCGCCCGGCCCCCAAAAGGGAGTAAAGCGCCACTGTCTGGGCGCGGGATTTCAAAACCAGCCGGATGGTGTTGGCGGTCAGCAAAATGACCCCCGCGCTCAAGGCGATAAAAAGCCACATCCCCAGCCGCTCCGTTTTGGCAAAGGCGTTTTCCAAATCCGCTGCCCAGCTTTCCGGGTACAAAACCTCCTCCACCCCCGGCATCGCTTTGAGAATTTCCGCCAGCTCGGCCAGCCCCTCCGGGGTCTTCCGGTCGGCGGCCGGTTCAACGGTAAAGGAAGCCGGCAGCGGATTGGCGGAAAGCTCCCCGGCAATCGACTCCCCCAAATCCCGCTCCAATTCGGCCAGAGCCGAATCGGAGGACTTGTACTCCACGGAGGCCACCCCGGAAAGCGCCCCGATGCTCACCTGCAGCGAATCCCGCTGCAGGTCGGAAAACTCCTCTGTCAAAAACGCCTGCAAAACCAGCCCCCGCTGCAGCCGTTCGGAAAAGAAACTCAAATTATAAGCCCCGACGAAATACAAATCCAAAAGCACAAAGGCCATCAAAAGCGAAAGCATCGATAAAAGGGTGTTCCCTTTTTCCCGCTTTATGCCGCGGAACGATTCCCGCACGAAAAATCCAAGACGCATCTTACGTCTGCCCCTCCCGGGTCTCCCCCAAAAGCTGCCCCCGGTCGATGAAATAGAATTTAACCCGCGGGCAGTTCACGTTCCCCGTCGCCGAGGTCAAAACCACGGCCTTTCCCGCCTCCGCCTCTTTTTCCAGCAGTTTCAAAGCTACTTCTGCCCGGGCGGAGTCCAAATTGGACAGCGGGTCGTCCGCCAGAATGAGCGGGGGAGAGGTGATCAACGCGCGGCATAGGGCGACCAGCGTCCGTTCTCCGAGCGAAAGCTCCGCCGGGCTTTTCTCCTTCTGGCCGAAAAGCCCCACCGCCGAAAGCCATTTCTCCACCTCCTGCTTCAGATTGGGGGGCTGCTGGGAGTCGAAAAAGAAAGGCAACGCCACGTTTTCGAAAACCGTCCGGTCGTAAAACAGTTTTTGGTCTTGGAAGATGTAACCGATTCGCCGCCGCCAGGGGGCCACCCCCCGCCGTTCGTTCCAGGGGGCCATCTTCCCTTCGACAAAGATTTCCCCCCCCTCCGGCCGTTCGGACAAATAGATAATGTCCAAAAAAGTGGTCTTTCCGGCCCCGGAAGGGCCGCAAAGGGCCACCAACTCACCCGGTTCGACGGAGAGCGTCGCCCGGTCAAAAACGGTACGTTGGGGAGGATAGCTCTTTTTGAGGTTCTTGATTAAAAGAAGAGGCGCCACGTCCTATGATACAACCAAACTAATCGCGCCGGCTTTTTATCAATACTTTTGAATATTGGGCCATGTTCTCCAAAACTTTCCCGGTTCCCCGCACCACGCAGGTGAGCGGGTCCTCCGCCACGTTGACGGGGAGATTGGTTTCCTGCCGCAAGCGCTTATCCAGCCCCCGTATAAGCGCCCCGCCGCCGGTTAAAATGATGCCTCTGTCCAAAATATCCGCCGCCAGCTCCGGTGGCGTCCGTTCCAAGGCTTGACGGACCGCTTCCACGATGGCGTTCACCGGCTCGGACAACGCCTCCCGGATTTGCACGGAGGAGATTTTCAAGGTCTTGGGAACCCCGGCGACCAAGTCCCGCCCCTTGATTTCCATCGATTCCTCTTTTTCGAGCGGGAAGGCCGAGCCGATTTTGATTTTAATCTCCTCGGCCGTCAGTTCGCCGATTAAAAGATTGTAATTTTTCTTGAGGTATAGGACGATCGCCTCGTTCAGCTCATCCCCCGCAATCCGGATGGAGGTGTTGTTGACGATGCCGTTTAAGGCAATCACGGCGATTTCCGAAGTCCCCCCGCCGATGTCGATAATCATCGACCCGGTCGGCCGGTCAACGGGCAGCCCCACGCCGATGGCCGCCGCCATCGGTTCCTGAATTAAATAAACCTCCCGCGCCCCGGCGTTTTCGGCCGAATCCCTCACGGCCCGCTTTTCCACTTCAGTGATGCCGGAGGGGACGGAGATGACGATGCGCGGTTTCATCAGATATTTGTGCCGCACCACCCGTTTGATAAAATCGGACAAAAGCCGCTCGGTGATTTCAAAATCGGCGATAACCCCGTCTTTCAAAGGCCGGATGGCGGCAATCTCCCCCGGGGTGCGTCCCACCATCTCCTTGGCCGCCGCGCCGATGGCCAAAACCCGCTTGGTGGAGGTGTCCACCGCCACCACGGAGGGCTCGTTCAAAACGATGCCCACCCCGCGCACGAATACCAGCGTGTTGGCGGTCCCCAAATCGATGCCGATGTCGTTCGAGATTAAATCGAAAAATCCCATTCCCGTGTCTCCTGTCCCATGGGGACTTTGCTTATGTGCGGTTTTCACCCCAATAAATATATCGGCCGATTAGGTTGATATAATCACTCCATCCGGCCTTTTTTTCTTTCTCCCAAATCCGGCTCAAAGCCCCCATTTTGGAGTCCAGTTCGTCTATGGAGTAGAGCACGAACGCCTCCGGCGTCTGCGGCACGATGGGGGAACCCTGCTCCCCCGTCCCCTGGTGGGACAAAATCAGGTGTCGCAGACGGAGCAAAAGCTCGGAAGGGAACCCCTCGATACGCTCGGCCAGAGTGGCGATGTAATGGTCCCCGGAATTGATGTGGCCGACGAGCCGCCCCTCCGTGGTGTAGTCAAAAAATCCGATGACCTGATACTGCCACACCTTCCCCGAGTCGTGCAAAAGCGCCCCCGTAGCCAGCAAATCGACCTCGACGAGGGGATAAAACGGCGCCACCTTCCGGGCAATCTCCGCCATTTGGAGCGAATGCTCCGCCAGCCCCCCTATATAATTGTGATGCCAAAGCTTTCCGGCGGGTGCGGCAAGGTAGGCGTCGAAAATCTTCCTGTCCGCGACAAACGACTCCAAAAGTTTCTTCAAATGCGGATTTTTGATTCGGCCGACCTCATCAACGAACCGCTTTTCCAGTTCCTCTTTGGAAAACTTGGAACGGGGGAGAATTTCGTCCAGCGAAAATTCTTCCCGCTTTGCGGGACGGATGTTCCGGACGCTTATCTGCAAATCATCCCGGTAGGTGGTCACCGTTCCTTTGACTTTGACCACGGAACCCACTTCTATTTGTTGATTGGTCGTTGCGGCATCCTCCCACATAACGGCATCCAGCCGGCCGCTGGCGTCCCCCAGTTCCAGCTTCAAAAAAAACCGGCTGTCGTATTCTTTCAGCTCCTTTTTCCTGACGGCGAAAAAACCGGTAACCTCTTCGCCCGCTTTCAAATCCCGAATGGCCAAATGCAAACGTCCTCCGGGTTGCCAAAAATCCCAAAAAGAGAAGAAAAGTCAAGCAAAAACATTAACCCCTTGATTTTATGCAAAACAAATCCGATAATAAAAATGAGGAGAGGATATGCCCAGATTTCGACTTTTGATCTTAACTGTTTCTATCTTTTGCTTTTCCGCTTTCCCCGCTCTCGCCTCCGACTGCACCGCCCCGGTTCTGCACTATCAACTGAAAGGTTTCTATCCGGGCGGGTGGTTCGGCCAAACTGTTGCCAATGTGGGGGACCTCAATGGAGATAATGTTCCCGATTTTATGGTCAGCGCCCCGCTCGCAAAAGTCGGTACTCTAAGCCAAGCAGGCTCGGTTTATGCTTACTCCGGTCTCGATGGCAGCCTGCTTTATCAGTTGAACGGTTCCATCGTAGCGGAGCACTTTGGCGGCTCCTACTCCGGAAGCAATCACGCTATTGCCGGAATTGGAGATATAAACGGAGATGGGAGATCCGATTTCGTTGTTGGCGCGCCCGATGCCAACTATGCGGCCGTATTCTCTGGTGCAGATGGAGACTCACTTTATAAAATTTGGGGAGATTCTACCACAAATTCCCTCGGTCATACCGTCGCTGGAACCGAAGATATCAATGGAGACCAAATACCCGATTTCATAATCGGTTCATCTCGCAGAGTATTTGTCTTTTCGGGGGCCGATGGAACCGTCCTTTTCGAAAAAACCGGTGCACCTGGACATACCACTTTCGGTTGGTCAATAGCCGGACCCGGCGATATTAATGGCGACAATAAACCGGACTTGTTAATTGGAGAATATTTCGCTTTGAATCCCGACATTAGCCGTAATACCGGGGCTACTTTTGCCTACTCCGGGTTAGACAGTTCTTTGCTTTATCAGCGAAACGGCTCAAACTCTCATGATTTAATGGGTTGGTCGGTAGCTGGTTGCGGGGATTTGGACGGCGACGGAAATAATGATTTTATCACCAGCGCTCCCTCGTTCGACAACTATTATTGTGAGGATTTCGGGCCGAGCTTTGCCTATGTTTTTTCCGGAGCTACCGGGGATTTGCTTTTCGAAAAAACCGCTGGACCTTCCGATGCGTTTGGATTGTCCGTAGATGGCGGTGGCGATGTAAACGGAGACGGAAATTTCGATTTTATTGTAGGGGCTCCAGGAGAATTCAGTACTTCTCGTTGCATGGAGGCAGAAGGGGCGAAAAAGCGTGGAGCTTATGTTTATTCAGGAACCGACGGCGAACTTATTTTCCAAATAACGAACCCTCTTGATTTTCCATACTATCATTTGGGCTGGTCAGTAGCATTCGCCGGAGATGTTAATGGGGATGGTAAAACAGATGTTATACTCGGCGACCCCGGCTTGCTCGTAGCTTCCCACCAGGATTCCGGGGCTGCTTACGTTTATGTCTCCAAAACCGTTCCCAAAGGCGACCTGAATTTCGACTCCACTTTAACCATCGCCGATATAACCAACCTGCTGAATGTCGTCTTTATCGATAGTTCGTCTGCCATTTCCCCCTGCACCGCCGATTTAAACTGCGATGGGGCTTCTTCTCCGGCGGATATAATTCTTCTGCTCAACCGGGTTTTTCTGCAAACCGCCCTGCCCTGTTCATAGCGATTTTCATCAAAAAAATTCTTTCAAGTGAAAATGGTTTCTTGTAGGGGCAGACCTCTGTGTCTGCCCGTTTTTATGTCTTAATCCCCAACACCTTACAAAATTCCCCAAAATTTTTTCCCTCCCAAAATCGCCCCTTTTCCCGTTTTTCTGCATTTTTTCCCCTCTAATCTCTTTCCTCCCAACGAAATAGCGGAAACGCAACAACTTCGGAGTGAATTTCGCAGGGTGGGCCTATAGTAGAGGGACGTGGTTCGGGGTAATCCCCAAGCCGCCATCCCTCTTTAACAGGGGTTGCGAGGTGGGGACGAATCTCCAATCTCCAGTCTCCAATCTCTGTAGTGCAACGGGTCGGTTTGGGCATTAACAGACGGAGATGCCTATAACCGAACCCCGCAAGGTCAAGGGAACCGGTACCGACCAAAGAACACGGCTCCCCCCCTTCCGGGGTTTCTTTCCCTCCCATTGGTCCGGGGGAAAGGACGGCAGGAAAACCTCCAAACCGCCGGCCTCTCTTGTGAAAGAACGGAGGTTAGCAAACGGGATAGGCCGGCTATCCGATCCGCCGCTGTGACAGAGTTTGCCGCACAGGCCAGGCAGAACAATTTCCGGGCAAACCACTCGGAGAGCCGACCGCAGGATACTGGTTGCGGTCCGTTCCGAACTTTCACTGCCGTTTTAAACCCCGTTGCGCGAAACAAAAGAAACAAAAAAAGGGAAACCGTAGGGGCGGGCCTCCGTGCCCGCCCTTACCCTCCCTTTAAATAACCTTTTGCCCCACCCTCCGCGGTGGCGCACATTGGTTTTTGTAATGTGCGTGTCGGAAGGCCGGAGGAGTTGCATTTTCGCTCCCTTTTCGGAGTGGAATCTGCTTCGTCTTGTCCCCTCTCCTTGTAGGAGAGGCTCAGGGAAAGGTTGCATTTCCCCCTGCAAAATCCCCCCGATTTTGCAGCAATTAAAAAACGATGTCTATACCTGCGTCCAAAAACCCCAAAATCACAACTCTTTTGCTTTCGTTTTTGCCAATCTCAAATCTCTAATCTCTGTCTTAAAGGGGGCGGGTGGGGCGGACGAATCTCTAATCTCCAGTCTCCAATCTCTGTCTTATAACGGCTGCCTTCCCGCAAACCCGCTTTCCAAATCATGCCAGTATCCGACTTCCTTTTCCCCAATCATCCAGCACAAAAAAACCTCCCGCCCCCCCAAAAGATGCGGAAAATCCACCAGCCCCCGCTCCACATCTTTGACGACTATCCCCTTTTCTTCCACCTGGTCCAAAAGCTTCTGGATTTTCTGGTTCTGGGCAAAATGATAATCCGCCTTTTCCCCGCCCCCGTTTCCCTTGGCCGAATCCAATACCTCTTGCCGCTCCGCGCTCCGTTCCTCCAGCTCGTCCTGAATGGTGTGCACCTGCTCAAAAATTTTCGCCAAAATCGGCAAAAGCCCGTTCGCTTCGGCCAGCGTAAAATGCTTTTTGAACTGGTGCTTCATCCCGTCAGCTAAAATAACAAACGGGGTTTATTCGGGGAATTAATTTGTCTCAAATATCGAAGACTTTACTCGAATTTCCTAAGCCGCAGCGAATTGGTAACCACGAAAAGGGAGGAAAAAGCCATCGCCATTGCCGCTATCATCGGATTTAAGGTGAGGCCAAACGCCGGATACAAAACCCCGGCGGCTATGGGAATACCCAGAATGTTGTAGCCGAACGCCCAGACCAGATTCCATTTGATGGTGGCAAGCACCCGGCGGGAAAGGCGGACAAGGTAGGGGAGAAGCTTCAAATTGTCATTGAGCAAAACCACCTCCGCCGATTCAAGCGCCAAATCGCTCCCCCGGCGGACTGCTATCCCCACGTCCGCTTCGGAAAGCGCCACGGCGTCGTTCACGCCGTCGCCGACCATTCCCACGGTCTTTCCCTCCTTTTTCAACTCCCGAATCCAGTTCCCCTTCTGGTCCCCGCGCACTTCTCCCCGCGACCGCTCGATTTGCAACTGGAAGGCGGCATGCTCGGTCATCTCCCGCCAATCGCCGGAAAGCATAAACGGCTCCACCCCGATTTTTTTCAGTTCCGCAACGGTCTCTGCCGCCTCCGGCCGCAGCTCATCCGTCACAAAAAATCGTGCCGCTTCCTGGTTGCCGACCGCCAGATACACTTGCGAAAAGGGGGAATGCTCTTCGTCCCATTCCGTTCTGACGGTGACCTGATTTTCCTCTAAAAAATGCCGTGAGCCAATCATAATTCGTTTTTCCCCGGCATACGCCGCCACCCCCTTGCCCGGAAAAGAGCGAAAATCAGAAACCGGCACTTCGGATGCCCCCTCGTTTTTGGCAAACTCGACCAAAGGCGCGGCAAACGGATGTTCGGAGAGCTTTTCGGCGGACAAAAGAAGCGTTAGGATTTCCTTTTTCTCCCCTTTGAATTTCCACTTTTCGACTTTTGGCTTTCCGGATGTCATTGTCCCGGTCTTGTCCAAAACGAGGGTCTGAAGTTTGCTCGCTTTTTCCAAGGCCAAGGCATCCTTGATTAAAATCCCTTTTTTCGCCGCCCGTCCCGCCCCGGCTATCAAGGCCATCGGCGTCGCCAGTCCCATGGCGCAAGGGCAGGCGATGATTAAAACCGCCGTGGTCATCTTAAGTGCAAAACTCACCCCCGGCCCAAAAACAGCCCAAGCGGCAAATGTGAGAAGGGCAATGCCCAGAACTACCGGAACGAAAACCGCCGCAATTTTGTCCACCAGCCGCTGCACCGGCGGCTTGGAGCTCTGGGCCTGTTCGACGAGAGAAGCAAGCGTGGTCAGATAGCTCCGTTTTCCCGCCCGCCGCACAGCCATCCGAAAAGCCCCCTCCCGGTTGATGCTCCCGCCTATGACCCAGTCGCCGGGCCCTTTGGCAGCCGGCACCGATTCGCCGGTTACCAGCGCTTCATCCACGCTGGAGCTCCCTTCCAGAATCTCCCCATCCGCCGGCACTTTTTCCCCGGGACGGACGAGCGCAAAATCTCCCGGAAAAAGCGCCCCGGTCGGCACCTCCTTCTCCTGCCCGTCGGGGCTCAATACCCGCGCCTTCTGCGGAGCCAGATTTAAAAGCGCCTGCGTCGCTTCCCGTCCGCGATGCCGGGCCGAGGATTCAAGGAAACGTCCCAGCAAAATCAGAGCGATAATGACCGCCGCCGTCTCGAAGTAAAACTCC
Organism: Verrucomicrobiia bacterium; assembly: GCA_035574275.1. NCBI lineage: Bacteria > Pseudomonadati > Verrucomicrobiota > Verrucomicrobiia > Verrucomicrobiia bacterium. The sequence continues at coordinate 4,793 of DATLYY010000072.1, read as the reverse complement.
GGAGATGTTCCGGTGGAGAGGAATTGAAAACCGTTCCAAACCGAGTAGAAGTAGGCGACGCTGGTGCCCAAAGCCACCAGCGTATTCATATCCCCGCGAAAGTGTTTGAGCTGCCCCCAGGCGCCGCGGTAAAACTGTGCCCCACCCCAGAATTGGATGAAAGTCGATAAGGGAAAGCTGACCCAGAAGGTGAGCGTGTGGTCGAAGTGAAACATCCCAAAAACAAAAACGATGGCCGAAGCCGCCAGAATGGCCGCCAGTTTGAATTTTTCCTTCCGGTAGCCGGAATCGGAGATTTTTTCTTCAATTTCCTCCGTTTTTGAAAATGCGATGCCGGCCGACTTTAGTTTTAAACCGATTTCCTCCAGCGTCACCAGTCCGGGCAGGTAGTTCACTTCCAGACAGCAATCGGAGGTCCTGGCGTTTATCACGCCCCAAACCGAAAGCACCTTTCCCTGCGCGCCAGCGGGAATTCCGTTCTCAAAATGGACAAGCCCCCGCCGGGCTGGCACGCCGTAGCCGGAGTTTCTGACCGCCTCTGACAAAGTGGGGAGGTCGGTTTTGTTTTTGTCAAACTCCACCGCCGCCGACTCGGTTACCAAACTCACTTCCGCCCGCAAAACGCCGGGGGTTTTGGAAAGCCCCTGCTCCACGGAACGGACACAGGAGGCGCAGGTCATCCCTCGAATGGGCAGCACCACCCGCTCTTTTTCAGAAGTCGTTGTTGAAGTGATTACGGCCACGGCGCTAAACCTGCGCCGTGATGTAGAACAAATCCCCCCGGCGCACCAGAAGCAAAACCACCTTCTGCCCCCGCTTCAGCCGCTTCATCTGCCGCTCGTACTCCGCCGCCGAGCTTACCTCCGCCTTGTTGATTTCCAGAATCACGTCCCCCTCCTCCACGCCGATAAGCCCCGCCGTGGAGTTCGGCTTCACCTCGGTGACCACCACCCCGCGGGAAAAGTCGATTCCCATCTGCCGGGCCAAATCCGGAGTCAAATCGGTGACATAGATGCCCAACTTTCCTTCCTGTCCCCTTCGAGAAGCGGGGGGATTTTCGGCCGACAGGGAGGCTTTGCGAACGTCCTTTTTGCGCCAGAAGGTCAATTCAAAGCTGTTCCCGCTGCGGGTGGTCCAGACAAAATCCTCCCAGTCGGTGGCGTTCAATATTTTTTTCCCCTCCACCTCGGTAATCACGTCCCCGCGCGAAAGGCCGGCCCGCTCCGCCGGGGAGTTTTTGTCCACATTGGAAACCAAAGCCCCCTCGGAGAGCTGGAGGTTCATGCTCTGCGCCAGAAGCGGATTTAAACTTTGAACATCCACCCCAATCCAGGGGAGCACCACTTCGCCGTGTTCAATCAAATCCTCCATCACCCGCCGTGCCCGGTTGGCCGGAATGGCAAACCCGACCCCCTCCGAGCCCCGGCTGGAGGAAAAGATGAAGGTGTTGATGCCGACCACTTCGCCATCCGCATTGACCAACGGCCCGCCGGAATTGCCGGGATTGATGGCCGCGTCGGTCTGAATCATTTTGCGGTAAATCCGGTTCCCCTGCCCCACCTGCCGTTTGAAATCCCGCCCCAGAGCGGAAATCACCCCGGCGGTGACCGTGGGATGGGGGTCGTCCAGCAAATAACCGAATGGGTTGCCGATGGCGATGGCCCATTCCCCGATGACCAGATTGTCCGAATTTCCCAGCCGGGCGTACGGCAAACCTTGCCCGTCGATTTTCAAAACCGCCAAGTCGCTCTGCAAATCCTCGCCGATGACCTTCCCTTTGTATTCCTCGCCGGAAGGGAGAGTCACGCGGATTTCCTCGGCCCCCTCGACGACGTGCTGGTTGGTCAGAACGTATCCCCGCGGGTCGGTGATGACCCCGGAGCCGATTCCGTGCACTTTTTGCTTGAACTCCCGCGGGCGCAAAAAGAAGCTCCAGATGTCGTCCAAATCATCCCCGCCGAAGGGGTTGAAATAGGGGGCGCCCCGCACCACGCGGGTTTGGGTGACGGAGATGGAAACCACTGCCGGGCCCACTTTTTCCGCCGCTTCCACGATGGCATTGCGGCGGGATTCGGGGATATCTTTTTTGAAGGGTTGCGGCGCGCGGGCGAGAATCATCCGCGCCCCGCCTTCTCCGGTTTGCGGGGCGCCGAAGCGGTTGGAGCTGTCCGGCCCAAGGAAGGCATAGGTGAAAACCGAACCCAAAACCGCCCCCAGAAAGGCAACCCCCAAGATTAAAGCTATCGATTGTCGTCTGTTCATATCACCTCAAGGAAGAATTCCCTCTTTTTAAACCTAAAACCGGACTTTCGAGCGGCCGGTTCCGCGGCGAGGCCGCCCGAAGCCGCATCCCAGCTTATTATACGCCGGGGGAAAAGACCCGTTTAGCCGAGCGCCTGCTCCAAATCGGCGATTAAGTCGTCCCCATCCTCGATGCCGACCGAAATCCGGACAAGCGAATCGGATATTCCCTTCTCTTCCCGCACCTCTTTGGGAACCGAAGCATGGGTCATCAAAGCCGGATGCTCGATGAGCGACTCCACCCCTCCCAAACTTTCCGCGAGCGAGAATATTTCCGTCCGCTCGCAGACCCGTTTGGATTCCTCCAAACCGCCCTTAACTTCAAAACTTATCATCCCGCCGAACCCCCGCATCTGCTTTTTGGCAATCTCGTGCCCCGGATGCTCGCCCAAGCCCGGGTAATACACCTTTTTGACCTTCGGGTGGCTCTTCAAAAACCGGGCAATTTCTCGCGCATTCGCTTCGTGCTTTTCCATCCGCAAGGCGAGCGTTTTCACCCCGCGCAGAACGAGGAAGGCGTCCAAAGGCCCCGGCACGCTGCCGACGGCGTTCTGGCAGAACTTCACCCTTTCGTAAATTTTGTCGTTGGAGGTCAGAATCGCCCCCCCCACCACGTCGCAATGCCCCCCCAGATACTTGCTGGTGGAGTGGAGCACCACATCCGCCCCGAAGTTCAAGGGATTTTGCCAGTAGGGGGTGGCAAAGGTGTTATCCACGGCCACGATGGCGTTGCGGTTGTGCGCCAGCTTGGAAGCCCCCGCCAAATCGACGATTTTCAAAAGCGGGTTGGTGGGGGTTTCCAGAAAAATCAGTTTGGTATTGGGCTTGATTGCCCGCTCGATATTGGAAAGATTGGAGGCATCGACGTAGGTGAACTCCAGCCCGTAGGAGCGGAAGACCTTTTCAAAAATCCGGTAGGTGCCGCCGTACAAATCATCCGAGGCGACGACGTGGTCTCCCTTTTCGAAGTAATTCATCAAAGCCGAAATCGCCCCCATCCCGGAGGAGAAACAGATGCCGTACCGGGCCTCTTCCAGCGAGGCCAAACAGGCCTCCAAGGCCGTCCGGGTCGGGTTCTGCGTGCGGGCGTATTCGTACCCCTTGTGCTTGGCCACTCCTTCCTGCACGTAGGTGGAGGTCTGGTAAATCGGCGTGGAGATGGCGCCCGTGGTCGGGTCCGGCGCCTGCCCGGCGTGTATCGCCCGGGTGGAAAACCCCTGCTTTTTCCGCTTCGGCCTTTCCGTACTGCCCATCTTTACTTCCATTCGCTCTTTGAGCATACAAACTCCTTAAAGTTCATATTTTTCGAGAAAAATATAAAATCTCCAAAGGGTATAATCGGCCTAAAAGCTCTAAAAGGCAAGGGGACGTCTTAACAGGGAGGCAGAATTCCTAGAAATACGAGATTCAATAACAGAACCACATCCGCAGGAGAAAGCTGCCCGTCACAATTCAAATCTGCCACTTCCAATGGACAGTCTCCAATTAGCAAAAATATGCAGTTTAATTCTAAAACAACATCGGCAGGACTAAACATCCCGTCTCTATCTAAATCACCCCGGTTTGGCACAAATTCAAAGGCACCTATATCTACGCGCGAGCCGCCGCCGGGTGGAATCGGAGTACCTGGGTCGCCTGCATCCACGCACGGAGACTCTCGCTCGAGTGAGTAGTCGAATGGCTGACCTCCTTTGAAGAGAGGATCTGTAAAAATGTTTCCGGTATCAAGGGGATCCGTTGAGGGGACAGTTACCTGGAAAAAATCGTTATAGGACATTGTCACGGCATAACTGCCACCTGAGACTCCAGTATTTAGGTTTGCGAAAATATTATTCAGTATCTTCGAACCGGCATTGGTTCCTGTAAAAAATATTCCGTACGGGCCGCTATTGTTGGCTATAGTGTTGTTAATAGCAAGGAAACTGTCTACAACATAAACAAGCCAATCATTCCTATTTTCCACGATTAAATTCCGTTGCAAAAGTGGATTCACACTAACGAATTCGATTAACCGATTCCCCGCATTTAATCGTAATACGTTGGAAATTATTTTCGGAGATTCACCTTGCGTTCTTATGGCTGGCACCCCTGAAATGTTCTGAATCACGTTGTTTTGGACGTAGCCTGAGGAATTTTGCAACAGTATTGCAGCCGGCACGCCTATCGTGATGCCTCCGGACTCAACCGTAAATCCCTCAAACCGAGAAAAATCGTTGGTGCCATCAAGCAGGACAATAGGGCTTCCGCCCGATGCGCTTATCAGAACAGTGCTATCTGCGCCTTTGGAACTTATGATTCGTATATTTTTCCCAATGACTCTTACGTTCTCATGGTAAACGCCAGGAAGCACATATACTGCTCCCCATTAGTGACAGGGTAGGATGAATGGAGTAGATTGTGGCTGAATTCACAAGGAGGATTCAGCGATGCGGAAGCGGGTCTTTGACGGCAAGACCAAAGCGAAAGTAGTTTTGGAGGGGTTGCGGGGGCGT
>DATLYY010000071.1 GCA_035574275.1 Verrucomicrobiia bacterium | reverse complement strand
AGTCACCTGCTATGAGCTTCTTGTCTTTGGTGAACCGCCACTAAATAATGCAACAATATATCTTGATGGAAAGGTCGTCAAATCTCAAGCAGTCCAATTTACATATCTTAAAGTACCTTACGAAAAGCATGAAATCAGAGTAGAACAAAATGGCTTTAGACCATTTGTAACTATTCTTGAAGGAGGTCCCGGAAGAAGTGAAAGACGCCTACTCGTGAAATTTGAGTCGCTTGATTCGGTGCCCGCGACTCCCTCTCAATCCGATATTGCTAAAACTGTTGAATAATTCTGCCTAATACTTAAACTTTGGTTCCCAGCCGGCGGGGCCTTGGCGAGTAAATCGAATAAATGTTAGACGGCGCTGTTTTTCATTTCCGTTTGTACTCGAAAAGTTCGGTGAAAGCGTCCTTGCCGTATTCCCGCCAGGTCCATTCCTGGGTCATATGTTTTTCATCCTGAAAGGTGATGACGAGTTTGTGCATGTGGCCGGAATCGGGCGGGGCCAGGTTGGTGGCATCCACGTAGGAAAAGACCAGCGACTTGATTTCGCCTGCGGCCGGTTGGGCTTTCATCCGGGGCTGGTTGTTGGCCGAGCAGTAGTGGGTCATCATCAAGTTATTGCCGTCGTGGTGGTAAACCGTGACCATCGTCCCCTCTCCCTTTTTTCCCATTTCCAGCGTTTCGACCAGTGCGCTGCCGTTGGAGACGAGCTTGTAGGAGGTTTTTACCTCCTGGCCGTCTTTGGTTTTGGCCTGCCACTCGCCGACGAGCGTTTTCAGCTTGTCGAAGGCGGGACTGCTCTTCGCGGCTTTCGGTTTTTCATCGGCAAAAAGCGGGGCGGCCGACAAAAACAGGCCTGCTACCAGCGTTAAAACCTTCATATCTACCTCCCTTGGGTTTGCAATCGTTTTTCTTATCGGAAAAAAGCAGCAAAACTTTCCGTTCGTCAACCCCTTTTCCCTTCCACAAAGGTTTGGAGGTGACCGATGGCGCCGCTCCAGCCGCGGTTATGGTCGTCGCGCGACTCCTTGTTCGGGAAGAGTTCGTGGGTGAAGAGCATTTCGGTCTTTTCGCCGCGGTCGAAAAACTCGATGGTCACCTGCGTTTCGCCGTGCATGGGATATTCCAGCCAGGACCAGGTGAATACCAGCTTTTCCGGTGTGGAAACTTCCCGATAGACGCCGACGGCGGTGTGGAAGTTCCCTTTCGGCGAGAGCATTTGAATGCGGTATTTCCCGCCCGCCCGCAAATCGACTTCCACTTCGGGCGTGACGAATCCCGGTTCCGGAATCACCCATTTTTTCATCTGTTCCGGGTTTGTCCAGGCGGCAAAGACCTTCTCGCGCGGGGCTTTGAAGACCCGCCGAAGCCGGAGGGTGGTTTCCTCCTTGGGCGGGGCGGTTTCCTTCATTTTTTTCCGCCTTTGACATCGACGACGACCTTGAATCCGCCGTAAGCCATCCGCTTGAGGTCGAAGGGCATCTTTTTCGGGTCCATCATCTTGTCCATGCGCGGGTCCTTCATTACCCTGGCGTTCACCTGGTTGCGGTGGGCTTTCGATTTGTACACAATGTAGGAAAAGAAGACGGTTTCTCCGGGTTTCAAGCGGGCCAGACGCGGGAAGGGGGTCAACCCTTTGACTTTGAGATCATCCCCCGCGCATTCCTTGTAATCCAGGGCGCCGTGATCCCGCCAGACCTTTCCCGCCTTTTGCGCAATCCTGCGGTAGAGAGTTAGCTTTTTTTTGGGAACGGGCAGGACGAATCCATCCACGTAGGTCATAAAATCCTCCTTGTTTTAGATTGTTTTATTCGGGTGATAGTAAAGCATAACGTTGCCGCATTTGAAGTTTTTAGTTTTGAAAAGATTGAGATTCGTCCGGGCGTTGCCGTTGAAGAGCGGCCGGCCGTTCCCCAAAACGACCGGGTTCACGATGAGCCGGTATTCGTCAATCAAGCCGAGCCGCATAAAAGTGCTGGCAATATCGCCGCCGCCGTACAGAATGAAGTCCTTGCCGGGCTCGGCCTTGGCCTCCAAAAATTCTTCCCGAATATCTCCTTTAAAGAGTCCTGAATTGTTCCATTCCACTCTTTCCAGCTTTTTTGAAAAGACGATTTTGGGAAGTTTGTTCAGCTTGGGGGCAATGGAATCCTTGGCTTTTGGCCAGTAACCGGCGAAGAGTTGGTAAGCGACGCGCCCCAACAGGATGGCGTCCACGGAATCCAGCGTTTCACAGGCCTCTTTTTCCATCTCCTCGTCCCAGACGTGCCAGTCCAACTCCCGGTTTGGCCCTTCAAAAAAACCGTCCAAGGAAACCATCATTTGCAGAATCAGTTTGCGCATTTCCTTCCCTGTTATGCGGCGCTTGGGGCGGCTCCCCGTTTGCGCTTGATGAAGCCGTCCAAGCTCCAGTCGCCGCCGCCGCGGGCGGCCATATAGAGGTAGATGAAGCAGTACAAGACGGCGGGCACCCCCTGATTCTGCACCGGCCAAAAACCGCCCGGCTGGTGGAATTGAAAGTAGGCCACGGCCATCTCGCCGGAGAGGATGAAGGCGACCGGGCGGACAAAAAGTCCCAGCATAATTAGAACGCCTCCGACGACCTCCAAAACGCCGCCAATCCAGATTTGGGACGGAAAAACGGCCACACCGCCGCCCGGCATTCCGCCAAACCAGCCGAAAAGTTTCATTGCGCCGGCCTGATAAAACATCAAACCGGCCACAACCCGAAGCAAAAAGTATGCGGCCTGCACGATACGTTCCTGGTTCATCGGTTACCTCCTTTTTGTTTAGGGTGAGCGGATTCAGTCCGCATCATTTGACCTCCATCAAATACGAAATCAACTGCTTGATTTTGCCCCTCTGCATCACGAACACGTCGCAGAAGACGGCGTTCAAAAGGCCACCGGAGCTGCGCGCCGCGCGCACGGAGCCCTCCGCCACCACGATGTCATTTTCCTCCGTCATCCGCGTGACGGTTATCTCCGGACGGCCGGTGAAAGCGGGGTTTTCGATTTCCTTGTCAAACGCATCCTTCCCAACCAGATGAAAAAAGCCGGGCATCTCCCACACCACGTCGTCCGTTAAACAGGAGAGAACCATCGTATGGTCGCTTTTGCGGAAGCCCTCCATGTACCGTTCCACTGTCTTTTTGTTCTCGGTCATATACGAATTTCCAAGCTTCGCACGGATGGCATAGGCTACTTCTCCTTACCGAGATTTTCTTTCACTCGAAATTTCACCATCCGGCCAATCAGCGGCAGGGGCATCGGCTTATCAATCGGAAACTGAATGGCCCCTTTGGATGTTTTGTAGCGCGACAGCTCTTTTTTGAAAGCCACAATAGCCGAGGGGGCCGGGTAAAACCCGATGTGGTTTTTGAAGGCGGCAAAATGCACCAAATTGCCGTTCAGTTTGAAGGTCGGTATTCCGTAGCTGATGGCCTCCTGCGCCGCAGGCGCCGACTCCCCAATTTTCCGCCGCACAGTTTTCAAAATGCCCTGCACCTCCCTTGGAAAGGCCGCGATATATTCATCGATGGTTTTGAACGATTTTCCCCGCATCATACGATTACCCTCCCGCGTACGCCTTCTTGAGCGCCGCGATGTCGAGTTTTTTCATCTGAAGCATCGCCTGCCTGGCCCGTTCCGATTTCTTGGAGTCCTTGTCCCCCAGCATCTTCCACATAACGGTGGGGACCACCTGCCAGGCGAGGCCGTATTTGTCCTTCAGCCAGCCGCATTCGACTTCCTGCCCGCCGCCGGAAGTCAGCTTTTCCCAAAAATAATCCACCTCTTTCTGTGTTTCGCAGTTTATGACGAACGAGACGGCTTCCGTGAATTTGAACGCCGGCCCGCCGTTTAGGGCCACGAACGGCTGCCCGTCCAACCGGAAGGCAACGGTCATGACCGAGCCCTTCGGTCTTCCGGCCGCCTTGGACATTGCTTCATCATAACGGGTGACGCTGGTAATTTTTGAATTCTTAAAAACCGAGGTGTAAAACTTCGCCGCCTCTTCGGCCTGGCTGTCGAACCACAAAAACGGGGTTATCTTTTGCATGCATGTCTCCTTTCAATCGTTTTTTGTTTCATCAGTCGCTTCACACCCGCACGGTTTTCCAGCGTCCCCGCGTGAAGAGCCACAGGGTGAAAAGCCCCACGGAGGTTTCCGAAATGAAAATCGCCCAGAAGACGCCGGTGTGCCCCCCGCCGAGCGTTTTTCCCAGAAGATAGGAAAGCGGAATCTGGAAAAGCCAGAAAAAGACCAGATTGATTTTGGTCGGGGTGGCCGTGTCTCCCGCGCCGTTGAAGGCCTGCACGGCGACCATCCACCAGCCGTAGACGAAATAGGAATAGGAAACGATGGTGAGCCACTTGCCGCCGATGGCGATCACTTCCGCGTCGTCCGAGAAAAGGCCCACCAGCCGCTCGCTGTAAATGAAATAGAAAACAGACACGCCGATCAAAAAAAGCATGTTCCAGAAACCGGTCACCCAGACGGAGCGCTCCGCCCGGTCGGGCTTTTGGGCGCCCAGGTTCTGCCCCACCAGGGTGGCGACGGCGTTGGACATCCCCCAGGCCGGCATCAGCGTGAACATCATGATGCGCAAGGCAATGGTCGCGCCGGCGACCGCCTGGCTGCCGAACTCGGAAATAATGCGCATCACGAAAATCCAGGAAGTCATCCCGACAATCATCTGTCCGACTCCGCCCAAGGACGTGCGCAGGATGTTGGCGACGACCGGCCGGTCCATGACGAGATGGGAACGAAGCACGCGGATATGCTTGCCGCCGCGAAAAAGCACCCACAACTGGAAAAGAACACCCACCCCCCGGCCGATGTTGGTGGCGATGGCCGCCCCTTCGATTCCCAGCTCGGGAAAAGGCCCCAGCCCGTAGATTAAAACCGGGTCGAGCACAATGTTTATCCCGTTGGCCAGCCAGAGCACGCGCATCGCGATGGCGGCATCGCCGGCCCCCCGGAAGATGGAGTTGATGACGAACAGGAGCATAATCACCGCATTTCCCCCCAGCATCCATTGGGTGTAGCGGTAACCGTGTTCGAGCGTCCAGGCGTCCGCCCCCATCAAGGCGAGCAAGTCCTTGGCAAAGAAGACGCCGATCAGGGCGAACGGCACCGAAACCAAGACGGCAAGGAGGATGGATTGAACGGCGGCGATGGCGGCTTTATCCTTTTCTTTCTCCCCGATCCGCCGGGCCACGATGGCCGTGACGGCCATGGAGAGCCCGATGCCGATGGAATAGAGCAGAAAAAGATAGGTCTCCGTCAGCCCGACGGTCGCCACGGCGGAAGGGCCGAGGCGACCGACGAAATAGATGTCTACGACCGCGAAAGTGGATTCCATGATTAATTCCAGAATCATCGGGACGGCAAGCAAAAAAACGGCTTTGCCGATGCCGATTTTCGTGTAGTCCGCTTCCGTCCCCTGTATGGCGTTTTTCAATTCGCGCCAGATGGAGGGAGACGCAGCTTTTGGTATAGTGTGGTCTGCGGTAATACCAACTCCTCTTTCTTCCTTCACAGCGTTTCCAGCTTGCTAATCATTTTATCTTGGGAATTATTAACCGGTTGGCCGCCTTTAGCTCCAAGAGTACCGGTTTTGACTTTTCCGGCGCGCTCGTAATTGGCAATAATCACTCCGCTTGGGGTCATTGTACGCTCTTTTGGTGTGCATGTTTTTTGTAATGAAGTGCAACAACTCCGGAATGAAACGTTTTCGAGCCGACAAGCTTCAGTTGCAGATTATCTTTCATACCGTCCAGTTCAAACAAGCGAGGTCCCTTTCGTGCAATAATCGGATGAACAACAAAGTGGTACTCGTCAATAAGACCAAGCCGTGTAAGTTGTGAAGCGATGCTGATACTGCCTATTGAGATACCTTTACCGGGCTGTTGTTTCAATTTCACGACCTCTTCTTGAAGGTTTGAGCGCAAAAGCGTCGTGTTGTTCCACTCCACGCTCTTCAACGTCGCTGAAAAGACAATCTTGGGTATTGCATCGAACGTGCGGGCAAAATCGTTGGTCGCTTTCGTTTCCGATTGATTCATCGCAACGTCGTGCCAGTACGGGTACATCAAATGATACGTGTTGCGTCCGAAAATCTCGATGTCTGCGTTTCGCAAGAGCCCGGTGAAGTACTCGTGCAATTCGTCGTCGGCAATCATGTTGGTATGATCGCATCCCCCGTCGAGCGTTATATTAATTCCAAACACTGCTTTTCTCATTTTATTTCTCCTTAAGCTCCAACCGTGCCGGTTTTGACTTTTCCAGCCCGCCTGTAATTGGCCAGAATCACTCCGGTTGTTGTAACAGAACTCTCTGTTAATGTAAATGCGGCCGGAATCGCGCCATTGTCAAACAATTTTTTCCCTTTGCCAAGCGTCAAGGGGTGAATTTTGAGCCGGAGTTCGTCCACCAGATCATGCTTCAATAGCAACTGAACGAGCTTACTACTGCCCCAAACCTGAATGTCGGAACCTTCCGATTTCTTGAGTTTTTTGATATCCGCCACGCTTTTGATGAATACGGAATTTTTCCAATCCGATTTTTTCCTGGTCCTGGACAGGACGTATTTTGTGCCATCATTGATACCCGGCCAAAAGTCGGCATGGAGAGGCCAGTAGCCCTCCCAAATCTCGAACGTTTTTCTGCCCAAAAGATAATCCGCCGGTTGTTTCAGCTCTTTTTGCACGGCCTTGCCATAAGCTTTGTCCCCATAGGGTGCAGTCCAACCGCCATATTTGAAACCGCCTGATGTATCTTCCTCGGGCCCACCGGGCGCCTGCATTACTCCATCCAATGTAATCATTGATAAAACGATTATTTTTCTCATGTCCCTCTTTCTTAGTTGATAGTACATCCCCAAAAGTTTGCGGAGTCGCGGTCGGCGCATTTACCATAAGGTTTCAAGAGCGCTTCCGTTTCCCGACCTGGGCGCGCAACCGTTCTTCCTGCTCCCGAAGTTTGCCCGTTGGGTCGCTGGCGGCGAACTCCTCGGTTTCGAAGACCTGGCGGAGTTCGACTTCCCCCTCTTGAAAAGGAGCACGCTTGAGCCATTCGATTGCTTCCTCCTTCGACTTCACCTGCCAGAGCCAGAAACCGGCGACCAGCTCCCTTGTTTCGGCGAAGGGGCCGTTGATAACGGTCCGCTTGTCCCCGTTGAAGCGGACGCGCACCCCTTTGGAACTCGGATGGAGCCCCTCCCCCGCCAGCATCACGCCGGCCTTCACCAGTTCCTCGTTGTACTTTCCCATCTCCGTCAAAAGCTTCTCGTCCGGCAGAACACCCGCCTCGGACTCTTTGTTGGCCTTGACGATGACCATAAACCGCATGGTTGCTCTCCTTTCTTTAAGTGGGCGCGCTCTTTTTAAGCTAAAAGCAGCCGCGCACAGTTTTTATACAACCGGTTCATAACACAAAAAGACATTTCCGTTGCGAAAGGTGTGCGAGCGGACGAGCTTTAGGTTCAACCGTTTTTTCAAACCCTCGAACATCGTCCGTCCGCCGCCCAGGATGACGGGGACTACCACGAACTGGTATTCATCAATTAACCCCTCGCCGGCCAGTTGCGCAACGATGCTGCCGCTTCCCAAAATGACCATGTCCAGCCCGCCTTCTTTTTTCATTTTTCGAACCGCTCCCGCCGGATCACTTTTCACCAAGGTGGTGTTTTTCCATGCCGCTTTATCCATTGTTCTGGAAAAAACGACTTTGGGCATTCGATTCATACCTTCCGCCACCTCCGGCATCATTTGCGCCGCAATCGGCGTGGGCCAGAAGCCAGCCATAAGGTCGTAGGTCTTCCGGCCAAATACGAGCACCCCCTCTCCCTTGGCGTTTTCCGCCGTGAAGGTGTTAAACTCCGGGTCATCCCGGTGCGCCCAGCTCATATCGTTGTTTTGATCCGTGAAGTACCCGTCCAAGCTAACGTTATTGAATACCGCTAATTTGCGCATTGTTTTCCCTTTCAAGTGTTCCTACCTGTTCGCCAACTGCTCCTCGAGATTATCAAAGCTGTCCTGCCAACCGGGGACAAAGCCGGATTCGATGGCGGCCTGACAATTCTCGGCCGTCTCAAAACGGGTATGCAAGGTGAGCAGCGTCTGATTGGCGCCCTGTTCGACGAAGCGGACGGTGACAAGGGCCTGCGGCGGCAGCCCCGCTCCGCAGCCGGGGCTGTTTTTTTCAACGGCGCCCCGGTAAACAATCCGCTCCGGTTCCAAAATTTCGCTGTAAGTTCCCTTGCACGGATACAGGGCGCCGTCCGGGCCGCGCAACTGAAGATGCAGAACGCCGCCTGCCCGCAAATCCATCTCGAGCACCTGCGTGCTGAAGCCCTTCGGCCCCCACCAGCGGGCCAGATGCCGGCGCTCGGTCCAGACCTTCCACACCAGCGCGCGGGGAGCGTTGAACATCCGGCTGATGATGATCTCCTGCTCGCCGATTTGCACGCCGGAGCTATTTTTTACGGCCACGCTTTTTCTCCTTCTTTTGCAGTTCGTACAAATATTCGTCCAGCCGGTCGAAACTTTGCTCCCAAAACGCCCGGTAATGGGCAATCCATTCGGAGGCGTCCTTCAACGGCTTGGCAATGATGTGGCAGCGGTGAATGCGGCCTTCCTTTTCCTGCCTCAAAAGTCCGGCGTTTTCCAAAACCCGCAGATGCTTGGAAATGGCCGGCAGGGATATGCGAAACGGCTCCGCCAGTTCGGTGACCGTGCGCTCGCCGCTCGCCAGCATTTTCAAGATGGCCCGGCGGGTCGGGTCGGAAAGCGCCCCGAAGGTCTGGTCCAGGGCATTCGACGAATACTTAACCATTTGGTTAAATGTTAAGCGCTGCCGATGCGCTTGTCAAGAAGATTTTTGGATTTTTTTTGGAAACGCGTTAAGTTAAAACGGCTTAATACCTTGAGAGGCGGCTAAAGCAACCGGCCGACGATTTTTTGGGTGTTTTTGAAGTGCCATTTGGCCACGGAACGCAAGCCGGTCTCCCCCTTTTCTTTGTAAAGCCCGCGGGCGATGGCGTCGGTCGGCTCTCCGGCCCCCTTGTGCAGCTTCCAGCCGATTTCTTTGGAGAGGTCATCCAAGGCGTATAGAAACGCGGCCCGCGCCAGAATGGAGGCGCAGGCCACGGCCGGGTATTCCTCGGCTTTGGGCATTTGAACGAGCTGGACGGTTTTCCCGGCGGACAAAAGCGCCTTTTCCAACCGCCACTCCCCGGCGAACTTGTCGGATATCACCAGCTCCACCGGCTCTTTGATTTCAGCCAAAACGTTCTCCAACGCGCGGGAATGCCCCCAGGCCAGAAGCTTGTTCAAGTTGCCGAATTTTTCATACAGCTCGTTGTACTTGGCGGGGTTGATTTTGACCACCGAATGGGGACAGTGTTTTTTGATTTCAGCCGCCAGTGACTTGGCCCGGCCGTCGGAAACCTTTTTGGATTCCTTGATTTCGAGGTCGCTCAAAGCGGCAAAGGTGGCGGGGCTTAAAAAACAGGCGGCGATGACCAAGGGGCCGAAGTAATCCCCCTTGCCGGCTTCGTCGATGCCGATGACGGGGATGGCCCCGAAACGGGCCTTATCCAGAAGCTGGGGGTTTGCGCCGGCGGTCACCGGCCTACATTCTTTCGAGGTATTCGCCCGTGCGGGTATCCACCTTGATCATATCCCCCTCCTTGACGAAAAGGGGGACTTTGACCGAAAGCCCGGTTTGCAGCCTGGCCCCCTTGGTCAAATTGGAGACCGAGTCCCCCTTCACCCCCGGCTCGCTTTCCACCACCTTCAGGATGGCGGCGGCGGGCAAATCGAGGGAAAGGGGGTTTCCTTCAAAAAACAGGATTTTGTACTCCTCGTTTTCCACCAAATACCATTTATAGTCCCCAATCTGTTCGGCATTAAGCTCCACCTGTTCGTAGCTTTTCTGGTCCATAAAATGGTATTCCGATCCGGTGGTGTACATATACTGCATCTTGCGCTGTTCGAAGTTCGGCTCGTCGAACATCTCCCCGGCGGCGAAGGTCTTTTCCAAAACTGCCCCGGTTCTGAGGTTTTTCAAACGGGTCCAGACGTTGGCCCGGCGCTGGGCCGTCCGGGCGTGCTGGAAGTCCACGATTTCGAAGAGCTCCCCGTCCAACGCCAGTTTTCTACCTTTTCTGAAATCCGAAGTGCTAAGCATTCCTTCCTTTCTTTGTTATTGGTTCGGTAAAAGCTAAATATACGCCGGAAAGTATCCAAAGCAAATTTCTCCCCGGAAAAAAATAGCCATTAATTCGGGCCGGCGGACCCACCCCCAAAACCCCAAAAAAAGCCAAAAAAGTTCTTGACAAGCCCTTGGGAAAACCTATATTAGGGGTGCGTTTAAGCATAGTTGACGACATAAAGACCTGCCAAAAGCGATAGCAAAAGCTGTCGTTTTTTCCTTTTCATAGCGAGTATCGCGATAGTTCCTTTGCTTTTTTTCATAAGAAGAAATAGCAAGGCTATCAATAAGTTAGCGGGAAATCCGGCAGTCGGGCCAAAATTAGGGGAGCTTTATCTTTCAAATCCCTTGAGGGGGGATAGAAAGAGAAAAAAAGAGGCGTGGAAGAGTTAACGATCTGGGATTGCCATACAAAAGGGGGCTTATGCGGTTAGACCGGAAGCCGGCAGGAAAGGCTTCATACAGAAACCGCCTTTTTTCTTCTAAAAGCGGTCAAAACGGCTTTGTGCGGTTTATTCGCCGCACTTGCAATATAGCCCCGTTCGTTCTCATTGCCACCCTCCTTTTTACCCCCTCTTTTGCTTTCGGTGCCAGCGTTGTAACCGACCAGCCTGACTATGCCCCCGGCGATACGGTCTGGATTACGGGCAGCGGGTATTGGGCCAGCGAATGGGTGACTGTTCAGGTAACGCATGTCGATCCGGGCCATACCGGGGGGGAGGGGCATGACCCCTGGTCGGTTCAGGCTTCAGCCGCCGGAGGATTTTCCACCTACTGGGTGGTGCCGGAAGATGACAACGTGGGTGAGTCACTCCAAGTGGCGGCGACCGGGCAATCTTCCGGCTTGATAGCTGTAACCTTTTTCGAAGACCATAACACCGTTCTCAAAATAACCAGCACCATACCCAGCACTCTTTGTCCGGGCAGCACCCTCCTGGTCTGCGCCAATCTGAAGCAAAAGTGCTCCAGCGGCGGCACGGCGCCGCTGCAGGGAAGAGAGATTCTGTTCTTCATCAATCCCGGCAACTGCGGCGTGAATGTGGGCCAGGGGGCCAACGATTCGGTGCTTACGGATGCGAACGGCAACGCCTGTGCCACCCTGACCATTCCCACAACCCCCGGCACCTATTCCATCCGGGTAAAGTTCCGCGGGGAGGATAAACCTTCCCCCTGTCCCAATCCGGGCAACAGCGCCTGCGATCCCACCAGCCCCTATTCCAGCAAACGCTGCGTGGAGCTCTCTTCTTCCAACGAATGCAAAACGACGACCGTCCTCTCTTCCTGCTGCACCCCGCCGGTCATCACCTGCCCGGCCAATATCGTAAAGAACACCGATGCGGGGCAGTGCGCCGCCACCGCCTCTTTTTCCGCCACGGCCACCGGCAACTGCGGCCCGATAAACATCGTTTGCACGCCTCCCTCCGGTTCCAGTTTCCCGAAGGGGGTGACCACGGTCACCTGTATTGCCGCCAACTCCTCGGACCAGAAAGATACCTGCCAGTTCACCGTGACGGTTAACGACAACGAACCGCCGGCGGCCAACTGTCCGGCCAATATCAGCGTCAACAACACCCCCGGCCAGTGCGCCGCCAACGTCAGCTACACCGCTACGGTCAGTGATAACTGCCCGGGAGCCACGATTGCCTGTGTGCCTCCCTCCGGCTCTTCCTTCCCGGTGGGCACATCTACAGTAACTTGTATTGCGACCGATGCTTCCGGCAAGAAGGACACCTGTCAGTTCGCCGTAACCGTGAACGACAACCAG